>JAIDME010000520.1 GCA_029050705.1 Acetatifactor sp. | reverse complement strand
CAATGCGTGAGCTGATGGCGGGTAAGACCTGCTTTGTCATCGCTCACCGCCTCTCTACTATTCAGAACGCTGACAGAATACTTGTGGTCAATGACGGCAACATCGCAGAGCAGGGCACCCATCGGGAGCTTATGGATGAAAAAGGCTTCTACTACAGGCTTTACACATCGCAGTTTGAATAAGCTGTCAATTTGGGGAGAGATTTTCCAGCCACTCTACCAGCCCGTTGTCCTCAAAGAAGGTCACATACTGTGCGGGCTGCCTTCCGTTGCCTCGCCAGATAAATATTTTCTCCTCATAGATACGAAGGTTAAAAGAATAAGAATGCCCGTACTTCCTGTTATATTTGATATTAATATTTGTTGAATCCATAAATGCCGAAGGTGTTTCCCGATACCACTCTTCCAGTTCTCTTCTCTCTTCCTCATCCGAAACTATTGTCAAATTTTTGCAGAATTCCAAAAGTTCCTGCTTCTGCTCCTTTGACATATCCTCATCCAAAAACCCGTATCTCGTCTGCCCGGTCTCCTGATCTTTCCCCAAAAACCACACGCTCACAGTTTGAGGGTTCTCCTCCCAGAGGGAAGATACAATCAAATACGTATGAGCGCTGTAAAGCCCTCGAACTGCAAATGGTACCACACAAGCCCCAACCAGCAGCACCGCCATAGCGATCACTCCCTTTCGGTTCCTTTTACAGAGGAATAGCACTATTTCCCCTACTGCCGCCAGCAGCATCAACGCTATCATCAGGCGCCCCCAGCCCGGAGCGGGATCATTCAAGTTCGTCATGTAGGGATTACTGCTTTGAAACAGCCAGTCCTCTATTTTATATGACAGAAATTGGCCTCCCAGCACGTAGCAGAGCAGCCCGGCAAAAATCCAGAATACCGCCCAGTCTCTTTTCCCCCTGATGCGGAATTTTCCTGTCAAAATCTGTTTTTCATCCTTCCTCACGGTGTCACCTCCCCGTATGTCCTTTCCTTCGTCTCTTCATGTATCTCCACATCCGGCCCCTCTGTCGCACCCGGCAGAATATACCCTTCAGCATAGCCCTTCATTATCTGTGCATACTCTTCCGGAATGCGGTAGGTAGTACCCTTCTCCGCCACCAGATATCCTTCCTGAAAATTGACCCGGCAGACCGTAGTACGAAGCAGGGAAAACGTAATTTTAAGGTACACTTCCCCCTCATAGTCCCTCTGCAGGTCATCCCGCTCCAATCCACCGTAAATACATTCTTCCAGCAGAGATTCAATAACCATATTTTCTCTGCCGTCAGATTTCCCTTCCCGGTCATACAGCCTTACTACAGGAATTCCTTTTAGAGCCTCATTATCAGCTACCGCTTTTGTATTGACGCCATAGGCCATAACCACACACAGCAGTATTGCGGCACACCAGTATCCCGCGAATTTCAAAAAACGATGCATGGTAAACACTTTTCTGTCCCCCGTGAAATAGGCAAGTGCTCCGTAGACTGCCCCGCCGATCAAAACAGTCGACAACGTCTCCGCCAAAAAGGTCGCCAGGTAACTGTGGGGGAAAAACTCTGTAAAAGTTGTGAACATACAGTATTCTTCA
>JAIDME010000052.1 GCA_029050705.1 Acetatifactor sp. | reverse complement strand
GATTTATTTATCCCGGAAGATAAGACGGGAGGTGCCTTTCACAAGGATATAGTACAGGTAGCCCTGCTTCCGGAAAAGTCCGGCAGAAGGCAGGAGGCACAGGTACTGAAGGTCATTGCCCGGAGCATGACGCAGATTGTGGGAACCTATGAGCGTACCAGAGAGAATTACGGTTTTGTCATTCCGGACAATTCCAGACTGGCTCAGGACATTTTTGTTCCCAAGGAACACTCCAAAGGAGCAGTCAGCGGACACAAGGTAGTGGCGGAAATTACGGATTACGGGACGGGCGGTCGCAGTCCTGAAGCAAGAATAGTGGAGATTTTGGGGCATATAAACGACCCGGGAGTGGATATTATGTCTATTGCCAGAGGTTTCGAACTGCCGGTGGAATTTCCGGAGAAGGTTTTAAACCAGGCGGAACGGGTCTCTCATGAGGTATCGGAGGCGGACCGGGCGGGCAGGCGGGATCTGCGGGATGTGGTCATGGTCACCATTGACGGCGAGGATGCCAAGGATCTGGATGATGCGGTCAGCGTTTCCTTTGACGGTGAAAAGTATCACCTGGGAGTACACATTGCGGATGTGACTAATTATGTTCAGGAAAATTCCGCTCTTGACAGGGAGGCCTTAAAGCGGGGCACCAGCGTCTATCTGGTTGACAGGGTGATCCCCATGCTGCCGCATACTCTTTCCAACGGCATCTGTTCTCTGAATCAGGGGGAGGATCGTCTGGCTCTAAGCTGCCTCATGACGGTGGATCTCAAAGGAGAAATTACGGACTACGAGATTTGCGAGTCGGTCATCAACGTGAACCGGCGGATGTCATATACTGTGGTGAAGGAGCTGCTTAGCGTGAAGGAAACCGCTGATTCTCTGCTCCGGGAGTACGCTGACCTTCTTCCCATGTTCCGGGAGATGGAAAAACTGGCGGCTTTGCTTCGGAAAAAGCGGCAGGCCAGAGGTTCTGTGGACTTTGACTTTCCGGAGTGTAAGATATATCTGGACGGAGAAGGGCATCCTGTGGACATCAGACCATATGAGAGGAACGTGGCTACAGATATTATCGAGGATTTCATGTTGGCGGCAAATGAGACTGTGGCGCAGCATTTTTACTGGCTGGAACTGCCCTTTGTGTACAGAGTCCATGATGTGCCGGATCCGGACAGGCTGCAAAAGCTGTCGGCTTTCATCAATAATTTCGGGTATTACATGAAGTCCATGGGGCGAACCGGCGCAAAGGTGGGCAGTGAGGAGGTTCATCCGAAGGAATTTCAGAAGCTGCTTGCGAAGGTTGCGGGGACGCCGGAGGAGGCAATGATCAGCCGCATGGCGCTGCGCAGCATGAAGCAGGCAAAATACAGTGTGGAATGTACGGGACATTTCGGGCTGGCCTGTCCTTACTATTGCCATTTTACCTCGCCTATCCGCCGGTATCCCGATCTGCAGATCCATCGGATCATCAAGGAACAGCTCAGAGGCAGGCTTCAGGAGGAGCGGACGGCTCATTACAGGGAGATTTTGCCGGATGTGGCAAAGCATTCCTCTGAAACTGAGCGCCGTGCCGACGAGGCGGAGCGGGAGACCGACAAGCTGAAGAAGGTGGAATACATGGAGGAGCGTATAGGACAGAGCTTCGAGGGCGTTATTTCCGGTATTACGAGCTGGGGCGTCTATGTGGAACTGCCAAATACGGTGGAAGGACTGGTGCATGTATCTAAGCTGCCCGGAGATTATTTTTGCTATCATGAGGAAACCTGTGAAATGGTGGGAGAGCGGACAGGATGTACTTTCAAACTGGGGATGCCGGTAAAGATTACGGTGGACGGCTGCGACAGATTTAACAGAACCATAGATTTTTCTATGGAAGAGTGAAATGGAAGAGCGAAAGAGGTGAAGGAGAGATGGCAAAGCAAAAAGAAGCTCAGAAGCTGATTGCCAACAATAAAAAGGCATATCACGATTATTTTATTGAAGAGACCTACGAGGCCGGGGTAGCGCTCCACGGCACGGAAGTGAAGTCTCTGCGTATGGGGAAGTGCAGCATCAAGGAGTCTTTTATCCGCATTGAAAACGGCGAGGTTTTTGTCTACGGTATGCACGTCAGCCCTTATGAGAAGGGAAACATTTTCAATAAGGATCCGCTGCGGGTGAAGAAACTGCTGCTGCACAAGTATGAAATTAACAAGCTTGGTGGGCAGGTTGCGGAAAAAGGGTATACTCTGGTGCCCCTGCAGGTATATTTTAAAGAGGGAAAGGTGAAAGTGGAAATCGGCCTGGCACGAGGCAAAAAGCTTTATGATAAGAGAGAGGACATTGCAAAGAAGGATGCCAGACGGGAGATGGAGAGAGAGTTTAAGGACCAAAACCGCTGAAAACAGTTACGGAATTTATTCAAACCGCCGATAAATTGATTGAC
>JAIDME010000519.1 GCA_029050705.1 Acetatifactor sp. | reverse complement strand
GACACAGGTAATGGATGCTGCAATTGCACAGAATGATAAATTTAAGCCCTACTACCTGAAAAATAAGGAGCAGATTATTTCTGAATATAATGAAACGCTTGAGAAATTCGGATTTACCGTTGAATAAAAAGCCGCTTATCCGCAGGAACCTTTTTCCTTGTCAGCAGGCACAGAAAATGTTATATTTAAAGAAAGCTGGAAGACGGGTTCTTATAACAGCCATCATCAGAATTATTAAAAATAAAGAAATGATCAGGATATAACCTTTATAAAGGATTGGTGATATGATTTATGGATACATTTTCAACGGATGCAGGAAAGCTCGCCCTTTCCGATGATATTCTGATGAAAATAGAAAAGCCGGAACGGTATATCGGCCATGAGGTAAATTCTGTGGTTAAAGACAAAAATGCTGTTTCCGTTCGCTTCTGCATGTGCTTTCCGGATGTATACGAAATCGGTATGTCCCATCTCGGCATACAGATTCTTTACGATATGTTCAATTCCTGGGAGGATGTCTGGTGTGAGAGAGTGTATTCCCCCTGGCTGGATTTGGATGCCATCATGCGGAAAGAGAAAATTCCCCTGTTTGCTCTGGAATCCCAGGAACCGATAAAAGATTTTGATTTTCTCGGCATCACAATCCAATACGAAATGTGCTATACCAACATTCTTCAGGTTCTGGATCTGGCACAGATTCCACTGTCGGCTGCGGAGAGAGGAGAGGACTGCCCGATTGTGATCGGAGGCGGCCCCTGCACCTACAATCCGGAGCCCCTGGCGGATTTTTTTGACATATTCTATATCGGGGAAGGTGAGACGCAGTACCGTCACCTCCTGGATATTTATAAGGAATGCAGGACTGCCGGACTGGGTCGGGTGGAATTTCTGCGTCGGGCGGCCAAAATACCCGGCATGTATGTGCCACGCTTTTACGAGACATCCTACAATGATGATGGTACTATCAAAAGCTTTCTGCCTATAGAGGATGGAATTCCGGCCAAAGTTACAAAGGAAATCCAGATGGATGTCACGGATACGTACTATCCCATGAAACCCATCGTTCCTTTTATCAAAATCACTCAGGACAGAGTGGTGCTGGAAATTCAGAGAGGATGCATCCGGGGCTGCAGGTTCTGTCAGGCGGGACAGCTTTACCGTCCCGTGAGGGAGAGGGATGTGGAAACTCTGAAGCAGTGGGCAGTGGAAATGCTGAAAAACACCGGCCAGGAAGAAATCACTCTGAGTTCTCTCAGCTCCAGCGACTACAGCAGACTGCCGGAACTGATTGATTTTTTACTGGAAGAATGCGGCAGAAAACATATCAATATATCGCTTCCTTCCCTGCGCATTGACGCCTTTTCACTGGATGTCATGAGTAAGGTTCAGGATGTGAGAAAATCCAGTCTCACTTTTGCACCGGAAGCGGGAAGTCAGCGCCTCCGCAATGTAATAAACAAGGGACTGACAGAGGAAGCCATACTGAATGGCTCAGCTCTTGCATTTGAGGGCGGCTGGACAAGGGTGAAGCTTTATTTCATGCTGGGACTGCCCACGGAGACAGAGGAGGATATCAGAGGTATCGCGGAACTCAGCAACAAGATTGCTGCCGTCTTTTTTGACACTGTGCCGAAGGAAAAGCGGGTAAACGGGAAAGTGCAGATTGTGACAAGTACTTCTTTTTTTGTGCCCAAGCCATTCACCCCCTTTCAGTGGGCAAGGCAATGCACCAAGGATGAATTTATTGAAAAAGCATACCAGACCAGAAAAGCCATCTCTGAGCAGTTGAATCAAAAGAGCATCAAATATAACTGGCATGAGGCGGATGCAAGTGTGCTGGAAGGTGTACTGGCAAGGGGCGACAGGCGGTTGGGGGAAGTGATTCGCCGGGTCTATGAAAAAGGCAGTATTTATGATGCCTGGGGAGAATGTTATGATCATGAGCGCTGGGTCAGTACCATAGAGGAATGCGGCCTGTCCGTTGGTTTCTATACTCACAGGGAACGTCCTCTGGACGAAATCCTGCCTTGGGATTTCATCGACTGCGGTGTCACAAAGGAATTTTTAAAGCGTGAGTGGGAGAAAGCCCGGAGAGAAGAGATCTCCGCAAACTGCAAGCAGCAGTGCCAGGGCTGTGGTGCCGCCAAATTCGGGGGCGGCATCTGTGTTGAGAGGCAAGATCAGGTGCTTGTGACAGGAGGATGCTAGTGTGAAATTAAGGGTTAAATTCAGAAAATATGGTCCGGTTCGTTTTATCGGGCACCTGGATGTCATGCGTTTTTTTCAGAAGGCAATCCGAAGGGCTGAACTGGACATAGCATATACAGGGGGATTCAGCCCCCATCAGATCATGACCTTTGCAGCGCCTCTGGGAGTAGGGTTGGAAAGCAACGGGGAGTATATGGATATTGAGGTTCATTCTCTGAGTTCCTGTCAGGATGTGGTAGACCGGCTGAACGCTGTCAGTGTCTATGGCATTGAAATCATATCCGCAAGAGTTCTTCCCGATAATGCCGGAAATGCCATGGCAAGCGTGGCGGCTGCTTCTTATACTGTGCGCTTTCGGGAAGGGCGGGCTCCCAAAACCGATATTGCGCAGGCTCTTCCCGGTTTTCTTGCAAAAGAAAATATTCCGTTTATAAAGGAGACAAAAAAGGGAACAAGGGAACTTAATCTGAGACCCGGCATATATGAGATGAAATGGGACGGCACGGCCTTTTCCATGCTGGTTGATGCCTCCAGCGCCGGAAACATCAAGCCGGGGCAGGTGATAGAAGCGCTTCTGGCAGAGACGGGGGAAACATTACAGGAAAATGCACTTTTGATTACCAGAGAGGATGTCTACACAGAGGCAGATAAATCTGATAAGGATGAAACATCTGTTGAGGATGAAACAGGATTCCGCAGGACTGAGCAGTTTGTGTCCCTGGGAAAAATCGGGGAGATAGTCGCATGAGCCGCAAAATTGCCGAAAAGACGGCCGTAACAATTTCAGAAGAGGAAGTCGCCATCAGAAAAACCGATGAAGGCAAGCTTATTTTTACACAGTATCACGAAAAGAACTGTGTTCTTTTGCTGAAAGGGGATAAACTGACTGTGGCCGCCTTTCCGGAAGAAAGCCGGGTGGGGGCAATCTATCTGGCGAAGGTTGCAAATGTGGTGAAAAATATCAATGCCTGTTTTGTGGAAATCCAGCCGGGAGAAATCTGTTTTCTTTCTTTAAAGGACGCTCAGTTTCCCTTTCTTTTGAACCGGGTTTTTGACGGACGGATTCTGGAGGGAGACGAATTGATCGTACAGGTTACCAGAGATGCGCAGAAGACAAAGCAGCCCTCTGTTACAGCACATATTTCCCTTTCAAGCGATTATTTCGCCCTTGCCTTCGGCTCCACACGGGTGGGATTTTCCACTAAACTTGCCACAGATGAAAAGAAAATGCTGGAAAAAATGCTGAAGGAAGCCGGCATTATTGAGGGAGGCTGCCTGGTGCGGCCGGACTATGACATTTTATCTCCGAACCTGTCCGGGATGCCTTCCTTTGGACTGATCGTCAGAACAAAAGCAGCAGAACTCACAGCAAGCGGAACGGAACAGCTTGCGGAACACTTCAGGCACTTTTTGGACGAGTATATCACATTTTTTCAAAACGCTGTCCACCGCACCTGCTTCAGTTGTCTTAAAAAGACCGGTCTCATTGACAATATTATGGCAGGAATCTTAAATAATCTGGTATCCGCCGATGAATTTTCGGAACTGCTCACTGATAACCCGTTGATGTATACGCAGTTGGAGGAATACAAAACAGTTCATCTGCCTGATAAAGGGCTGCGCCTGTATGAGGATTCTCTGCTTTCCCTGTCTAAGCTTTACAGTCTGGACAGCAGGATAGAAGCAGCACTGGGAGAACATGTATGGCTCAAATCAGGCGGCTATCTCATGATTCAGCCAACGGAAGCACTCACTGTCATCGACGTAAATTCCGGTAAATTCGAAGGCAGAAAAGATGCCTTCCTCAAAGTGAATCTGGAGGCGGCGGAAGAAATTTCAAGACAGATACGGCTACGCAATCTTTCCGGCATAATTATAGTGGATTTCATCAATATGAAAGAAGAGGAGAGCAGAACGGAAGTAATGGACTGCCTGAAAAAGAATGTGCGTCGGGACAGGGTAAAGACAGTGGTTGTAGATATGACACCTCTTGGGCTGGTAGAAATCACCCGTAAGAAGATAACAAAACCGCTCCGAGAGGCCCTGGCGGAACCCGGAATCCGATGACCCCACTCCGGGTTGCGGCGTAAACAGTATGAGTCAATGCAGACGCATATATATGACAGGAGAGTATCATCATGGAATTTTTAAAATTTGAAAAGGTCAGGGACGGAAAATACCTGAAAAATTACGAAATCACCTATTTGAACAAATCAGGACGAGAAAAGAAATATGAAATGGTGAGCCGCAGAGAGCTGCAGGGAATTGAGGATGTGGGCGGAAAACCCAGCGGCGTGTCCATTGTAGCGACCTGTGAAGGGAAATTGCTCCTTTTGCATGAATTTCGCATGGGTGTAAACAGAACTGTCTATAATCTGTGCGCCGGGATGCTGGAGGCCGACGAGTCCATTGAGGACTGCATCGCCCGTGAGCTTTATGAAGAGACCGGTCTGCATGTGAAGAACATCAAAAAAATTCTGCCTCCTTCCTTCGCTGCAGTTGCCATTTCCGACACTACCACATATATTGCCTTTGTGGAGGCTGAAGGCACTTTTGAAGATCACACATCTGAAAACGAACAGATTGAGGCAGGTTTTTATACCAAGGAGGAAGTCGCCCGGCTTTTGGAGACAGAACCCTTCAGTTCCAGGGCTCAGATGGCAGCGTATTTCTTTGCGGAATATGGCCTGTAAAAGAGTGGATTCATTATAAATCCAACTATGCGCAAAAGACAACTTTAACGAATAGTTGGCGAGGCTTTATAATGGTCTACAAAAGTCTAAAGTTAAAAGACTTCCTGCCTTTGCTATATATTAATAAGCAAAGGCAGGGATAATTAATCAATCAAATACACATCTTTAACATCTTTATTCGACGGTTGCATCATCTGAGGATTTCACTGATGTGTTGCCTTTATTACCTGCGGCATTACCGACAGTTGCAACCTTGCCTGCCAGGAATCCAGAAAGAATTGCCTGTAAATCTACGCCGGTGGATTCCTTCAGACCATCTGTCACCTGCACAACGGTTCCCATAATATCTTTCATCAGCTTGGTAGAATTTCCTTCCCCGTACATAGTGATCCTGTCAACGCTGTTAAGAGGTTCAGCAGCATTCTTAACCACTTCAGGCAGTGCCTTAAAGTACATTTCCAGGACTGCGGCTTCACCCATTTTAGCCATAGCTTCAGCCTTTTTCTCAATACCTTCAGCCTCGGCCACGGATTTTGCACGAATAGCCTCTGCCTCTGCAAGACCTCTGGTGCGGATACCTTCCGCCTCCTGCTCCATGGTAAATTTCTTTGCCTCAGCCTGAGCCTTCATAGCCTCAGCTTCCTTCTCGGTCTCGAACTTCTTTGCCTCAGCTTCGCGCTGGCGCTCGTACAGCTGTGCGTCAGCTTGTTGCTGTTTTGCAAATTTCTCTGCTTCAGCTTTCTTCTTAACCTGTGCGTCCAGGGCCTGCTCCATAACCTCGGCCTCACGTTGCTTCAGGAGGATTTCCTTCTCCTGCTTTGCGATATTCGCGTTTGCGGTGGTAATTTCCACCGTTTTACGCTGTTCCTCTTCCTGAATCTTATATGCTGCGTCAGCCTCAGCTTTCTTGATATCCGACTCACGCTTCAACTCAGCCTTCTGGATAGCCAGTTCATTCTGTTTCTTGGCAATCTCAGATTCTGCATTAACCTCGGCCTCATTTGCCTCACGTTTTGCATTAGCCTGTGCCTTGGCAATTTCCTTTTCGCTCTCTGCACGGGAAATGGCAGCATTCTTTTGAATCTTGACGATGTTATCCACACCCAGGTTTTCAATGACGCCGTTGCCATCCACAAAATTCTGCACATTGAAGCTGATTATGTCAAGTCCCATAGCCGCAAGGTCCGGTTCCGCATTCTCCTTTACCAGAAATGCAAATTTCTGACGGTCAGACACCATTTCCTCCAGTGCCATCTTACCTACAATCTCACGCACGTTGCCCTCCAGAACCTCTCTGGCTACGCGGCCTATGTACTCCGCATTCTTGTTCAGAAAGTTTTGTGCCGCCAGCTTCAGACGCTCCTCATTGTCACTGATCTTAACATTGACTGTGGCATCCACATTAATGTTGATGTAATCGGCGGTGGGAACTGCATTGGATGTCTTTACATCAATGGGAATCAACTGAAGGTTCAGTTCATCCTTTCTCTCAAGGAAAGGAATCTTAATCCCCGCCTTACCGATCAGCACCTTAGGATTCTTTCTCAGGCCGGAAATGATCATCGCCGTGTCGGGCGATGCCTTCACATAGCCTGTAACAAAGATCAAAAGAAAGAAAAGAACAACAGCTGCAACAGTAATTCCAATAATCATAGTAATCTCCTTTCGTTTGTTTGGTTCCTGCTGATGACACATTCGGCCGTTTTCTGTTTCAGTGTAAGGTTATTATATCATAGGACAGGTTGCATCGGAACAGAAACCAGGCAATATTACAGCCTGTTAATATAGAAAAAAGTGCACGAAATCAGCGGCATATATCCTCAGAGTCAAGAAATATGGTAAAGGGGCCATCATTTATCAGCGAAACCTTCATCTCAGCTCCGAAGCTTCCCTCTTCCACTACTGCTGTTTCCCGCCTGCAGCTATCGATTATGTATCGGTACAACTCGTTTGCCAAATCCGGCGCACCTGCGTTTGTGAAGGATGGCCGGTTGCCCTTCCTGCAGTCTGCGTAAAGCGTAAACTGGGAAATCAGAAGCAGTTGCCCGTCCACCGCCTTCAAATCCAGGTTTGTTTTGCCGTTCTCGTCCTCAAAGATCCGGAGTCCCAACAGTTTTTTAACCATTTTATCAGCAATTTCTGTATTGTCATTCCCACTGATACCTATAAAAACCAGCAGACCCCTTCCGATTCTTCCGATGACGTTTTCGTCTACGGATACATTTGCCTCATTTACCCTCTGAATCAGAAATCTCATGGTCATTATCCTTTTTCTCTGTTACATTTTTTGTTTTGCCATCCATTTTTGAGTGCCAAACATAATGCCTCTTTGCCTGAAACTGCCGATTTCCGCCTGACTTTACGGTTCTATTGCTTTTCTCTGTATCATCTTCCGTGTCAATTTCATGAAAACCACTCTCATCCACATAATCCAGTTTCTCATATTTCCTTGATTCCGTCGGCAATTGTTTCTTGTCTAACGCTATGTTTACGGCAGCGCGGACAGCAGCGTAGATCACTGCTAAAATAGGCACGCCGATGATCATACCAAACACGCCGAACAACCCGCCAAACAGTGTAATTGCAAAGATAACCCAAAATCCGGTCAGCCCGGTTGAATTACCCAGAATCTTCGGGCCGATGATATTGCCGTCGACCTGCTGCAGAGCAAGAATGAACAATACAAAATACAGACAATTCAGCGGCTGCAGGGGATTCACAACAAAAATCAGCAGTGTACAGGGCACTGCACCCAAAAAAGGTCCGAAAAACGGTATGATATTTGTAACTCCGATAATGACACTGACAAGCGCCGCATAAGGCAGCTTCAAAATAGAAGTTCCGATAAAGCACAGGATTCCGATAATGATGGAATCCACAATCTTTCCGCCCAGAAATCCTATAAAGGTCTGGTGGGTAAACCGAAGATTTTTGATTAAGATATTGGATGTATCCTGCTCAAATACGGCATAAATAACCTTTTTAGCCTGACCGGCAAACTTCTCCTTGCTGGCCATCATATAGATGGAAATAATAAATCCGATGATAAAGTCCCACACAACACCAAAAACGCCGATGGCACTCATGGAAACCGTCTTGATCAGTCCTGCGGCGGTATTTGGCAGAATATCCGTAACCCAGTCTTCCAGTTCTGCGGAATACTTGGTGACGGTCTTAATCACATACTCGCCAGCTTCCGGATTATCCTCCAGCGCCTGATTCAGCCATTTTGTGATACTTGAGGTATAGGAATCAAAATTCGTGACAATATTCTGCACACTGGGAACAATCTGGGATATCAACATGTGCAACAGAAAATATATCAAACCTACAAACAAAAAGACAGTGATCAGAATGCTGATGCAGCGAACAACTGATTTTTTCTTTTTACTGTCTTTTAGTTTGAGTTTTTTGCAAAGAGGAAACAAAATTTTATGTTCCACAAAATTTAAAACAGGCGTGAGCAGGTATGCTATCACCATTCCAACTACCACAGGCATCAAAATATTCGTGATAGTTTTGATGCCGGATTTTATGTTGGAGCTGTGGAACACAAAATAATAAAAGACAATTGCGGCAGCGATTGCCAGAAAAGCAGTGAGCCCCCAGCGAAAATACTTGTTATTGATCTTAAATTTCATTCAAGGTATCCCTTCTTCGGTGTAAAAGATATTCTGACACCTCTATAATACACTTATTTTTTCGATACCACAAGTATTTATTTTGCACCCATCGCCTCAATTGGCATAAGATTGAAGCGGATAAAAAAGCCTCTGTCATGATGGCACACAGGACACACATAGGGTGCACTTGTCCCCTTGTACACGAAGCCGCAGTTTAAGCACATCCACTCCTCTTCCACATCGGATACAAACAATTTTCCTTCCTTTATAAGTTCTGCATATTTTCCGAAACGGTCACCGTGTATTTTCTCAATATCAGCAATCTGGAAAAAGGAAGCAGCTATTCGCTCAAAGCCTTCCTCTCTGGCCTTTTCACCAAAATTCTTGTAAACATCATCATGTTCTTCATACTCGTTGTGCCGGGCCATGCTGAGCAGTTCTGCAATATCTTCGGATATATCCACGGGATATCCCCCATCAATAAAAATATTTTTACCGGCCATCTCCTGCAGATGCTGATAGAATATCTCAGCATGTTCCTTTTCTTGGGATGCCGTAAAGGCAAATATGGTGCTGATGACATGCATACCGTTCTTTTCCGCCTGGGATGCCGCAAAGGTATAGCGGTTGCGTGCCTGACTTTCCCCTGCAAATGCACGCATCAGATTGTCTTTAGTTATACTCTTCTCAAATTCCACTGCCATAATTTAAATCTATCCTTTCCCGTTTTGATATTAAATATCTACTGTTTCAGTATATCCACACTTTTCCAAAATATAATTACTCTATTGTCTTTACCTAAAAAAAATTATAAAATGTAGGTAACGACTCTGCCATACGGAAGTAATTATACACAATGCTTAACACTACAAATGTGGATAAAGCTATGGGGAGAAAACAGCCATGAAATTACAGCAGGTACTAAGCTATGTCCGCAGGGCTGTGGACGATTATAACATGATTGAGGAGGGCGACAGAATTGCAGTCGGAATTTCCGGCGGCAAGGACAGTCTGACGCTCCTCTATGCCTTAAACGGCCTGAAACGCTTCTATCCACTGCAGTTTGAAATCCATGCAGTTACGGTGGATCTTGGTTTTGACAACCTGAATCTTGACAAAATAAAGGCACTGTGCAGTACTATGGATGTTGAATATACCATCGTTAAAACGGATATTGCCCGGGTTATTTTCGAGGAACGCAAGGAGGAAAATCCCTGCTCCCTCTGTGCCAAAATGCGGAAGGGCGCGTTGAATCAGGCCATCAAGGAGGCCGGCTGTAATAAGGTAGCCTATGCACATCACAAGGATGATGTGGTGGAAACCATGCTTATGTCTCTGATTTATGAAGGACGTTTTCATACTTTTGCCCCCGTAACTTATTTGGACCGAATGGAGCTCACTGTCATCCGGCCTCTCATGTATATGAATGAGGCTGATGTCATCGGATTTGTCCACAAATATGATGTCCCTGTGGTAAAAAGCCCCTGCCCTGCGGACGGGCACACTAAGCGAGAGTACGTTAAAAATCTGTTGAGAAATCTGAATCTGGAAAACCCGGGTGTCAAGGAACGAATGTTCACCGCTGTCGTGAACAGCAATATGAAAGGTTGGGAAAAAGGCAATGGCTGTAATGAATCCAAATAATTACCATGATGAACAGAATAAGCAGAACATACTGAAAATGCGGGCAGTGCTGGATACACTCCCCTCCTTTTGCCGCACCTTTTTCCGGGGAATCGAAGAATACACCTCCTCCCGCACCAGGCTTGCTTATGCTTACGATCTCCGACTCTTTTTTGAGTTCCTGCATGAGCGAAATCCTGTCTGCGCCAAAATGGAAATAAAGGATTTTTCTCTGGAGATTCTGGAACAGCTGACCAGAATTGACATTGAAGAATATCTGGAATATATGTCCTACTACGAAAAAGACGGCAGGGAAATCACCAATGATGAGAGGGGGAAGGAAAGAAAGCTGGCCGCACTGCGCAGCTTTTACAACTATTTTTATCAGAGCGAGCTGATCAGGAACAATCCTGCCGCCCTGGTTCCCATGCCCAAGAAGCATGCAAAGGAAATCATCCGTCTGGAGCCAAACGAGGTGGCAATGCTGCTGGATCAGGTGGAGGATGGCACCAAGCTGACTAAGAAGGAATTGGAATATCATAAAAAGACAAAAGTAAGAGACGTTGCTCTGCTGACCCTTTTGCTTGGAACCGGCATCCGTGTATCCGAGTGTGTGGGGCTGGACAGACAGGATATCAATTTTGATGTGTGCGGGATTAAGATACGCCGCAAGGGCGGCTACGAGGCTGTTGTATATTTTGGTGAAGAGGTGGAAACTGCCCTGTTAGATTATCTTGAGGAACGGCATCATGTCATTCCGGAACAGGGACACGAAAACGCTCTGTTCCTCTCCCTGCAGAATCGCAGGATGGCTGTTCGTTCCGTGGAGAATCTTGTAAAAAAGTACTCTTCCAGAGTCACCACCCTGAAAAAAATTACTCCTCACAAATTAAGAAGTACCTATGGCACCACGCTGTATCAGGAGACAGGTGATATTTATCTGGTGGCTGATGTATTGGGACACAAAGACGTAAATACCACCAGAAAGCATTATGCTGCCCAGGATGACGAAAGGCGCAGGCGGGCTGCCAATGTTGTAAGGCTACGTGAAAAAAGATCAGATTAAAAGATTGATTGAAAAGATTATTTGTTGATAATTTCTGATTCATCCGGGAACTTATTGATTGCCGGTGCTGCTGTCAAATATTACAGTAGCACCGTTTATCTTTTCTACTTACATATATTTCATGCCTGGATATATCTTCATACCCCGGCAAAGTGCCTATCGCTTTTCTTATGATATATTTTCCCATCAGGTTATAACTGTCTCCCTCTGATATTTTCCCATTTGACAGTTTACCTGTAATCCAGCCTCTTCTCAGCAAATCTATCAGCCACTCTTTCTTTTGGCTTATTAAATCTTTTGTTTTTTCATTATTTATGTCAGTGAACGCCATAAGCAGATATGACAGAGGTAAGCCTTTCTGCATTGCCGCCTGTCCGTTTCCAAAAGAGCAAAATGTATCACCCAGAGGGATCAGCAATTTATCTATCCATTCTGATTCATCAGGCCGAGTCACAGCAAGAAGTCTCAATACGCTGATTCCTGTTGCCAGACATTCGCCTTGTGTGCAAGAGTTTCCAAAACATGTATTTTTCAACCTATGCAAAGTGTTTTCTGCCAGTTCATTTACTTTTCTGTTTTCAGGTGCAAATATAGAAAGCAGTCTGATGATCTCCAGTTCATAATGATTTGCATACAGTATATAAGTTTTCGGCAGATAACCTTGAATAAGTCGTAACTTTTTGTTCCCGTTAAATGGCGGAATATAGTAATTGGGATACATATTATCTGTTTCAGGTTTTACCCTCATACGCTTTTTAAATTTCAGGATAGCCTCTTTGCAGCATGTTCCGTTTAAAAAACGTGATACGGCTTCCTCTTTCTCTGAATCTGATATTTCTTCTTCAAATACTGCTTTTCTGTTTATCTCCATAAGGATTTTATACTTTTCCAAAGCGATTTTCTCCTCTATATTTGTCCTCCTTAATATACAAATTCTGTGGAGTAATAGGGAAAGATCAGATTCTGGCCGGCCACAATATTACCGCTTGAATCCAGATGATTGATGCTCCGCACCTCTGAAATATAACTGTTTTTATCCTTATAAAAATCATAGTCGATATATTCTTCTGCAATATCCCACAGATTCTCTCCGGCTTCCACTGTAACCTGTGTATAGTATTTAAAACCGCTGCTTGCGTTTGATCTGATAGAGTCATAAGATATTGCACAGACCATGATCATACAGACAGTGGCAAATACGGTAAGTAAAGCCATTACTGCCTTTCTTCTGCGCTCTCTGCGAAGACGCAGAACACGTTCGTAATGTCTCAGTTCTCTGTCGCTCATCTCCTGAAGATTCCTGTGGTTTCTCATGTCTTTCACCCTTTCGGTTCGTTCGTATGTTCGGAACGTTTGTTCTATATATGCATTATATTATAAGAACAAGTGTTTGTCAACAAATAAATCGAACATATTTTCTGCTTTTAGAGAAACCGGTTTATTTTCATTGCTTTCTTATTTTGGAGTATCTGACATTTCTTCGCTGACGGAAACAAACTTTTTGTCGGACAGGAACTTAATACCCCGGCTGCGGCAGATTTTTCTTATTTCAATAGCCGCAATGATTGCCGCAAGAATGCCGCTGCACGTATTACTCACCACCATGACGATGCCCACACTGATATTTCCCAGGGTCGTAAACTGCTGCAAAGCCCATAATACCGGAATGCGGAACATGAACACACGACAGAAGTTCATAAACAGTGTAATCTTTGTTTTTCCGAAGCCATAGAGCAGTCCCATTACTGCCGAATTCACGCCCAGCGGAATCGCTCCCAGAGCTTCCAGGCGGTAAACCTCCGCTATCATTCCGGCAAATTCAGCATCATCACCGGCGAACAGGTGTGACAGCGGCCCTAAGAAGATCAGTGACAGGGTCATGAAAATAAGTCCGCATCCCATGTTGATACCCAGGGTCCACTTGAATGCCGAGATTGCGCGCTCAGGCTTTTTTGCCCCCAGATTCTGGCTGATAATGGCGGAACCTCCTTCCTGGAAGCCGTTCTGGGGCATGGTTGTAATCCCGCCTATATTATTTGATATTCCAAGAGCGCCTACGGTCAGTGAATCATAAACGGTGCTCATGGAGTTGACAACCACTTTTCCCATGGCAAATGCTGCCTTTTCCACAATAACGGGAATGGACAGCCGGACCATGGGTTTTACCACTTCACCTTTGAAAGCTATCGCCTTCAGGGAGAACCCAAATACATTTTCTCCCTGGTTCAAATTGATAATGGCGGCCGTAAGCAGTACAAGCTGGGACAAGATTGTTGCAATGGCTATCATGGTGACATCTCCGGCTAGCCCATAGACAAACCATGCCGTCAGCCCGAGTTTCACAACGATCACTGATGTGTTCAGATACAAAATACGCCTGGAATTTCCTCTGACCCGCTCTATGGCTATGTACACACTGTTGAAAAAAGTGATTACCATGGCCACCAGCTCCAGTATAAAATAGGTACTCCCCTCCGCGATAAACTCCTCCGGCGTATTCATAAGCCGGAGAAACTGCGGCGTAAAAGGTGCCAACAGCAGCAATATCCCGCCTCCCAATATGGCGCACATGGAAAACAGGGTGCTGACCCTGCGTTTTACCAGTTCAAAATCTCCTGCTCCATAGGCTTCACTGATCTTAATGCTTGACCCTACGGCCAGACCGCCTCCGATGGCGGACAGCATCAGGTTGATCTGTGAAAGATAGGCGACAGCGGACACTGTGGAACTGCCGATGTGGGATGCCATCAGCGTATCCAGAATTTTAAAGAGCTGATTCAGACTCTGGTACAGCGCCAGGGGCAGACCAAGCTGAAGCACCACCTTTCCCATGTGGCCGTTTTGAGCAAATTCCCGGAATTTTTCGTCTTTTTTTGATAAAAATGCCTGCATACCATTCTCCAAACTATAAAAGGTTTTCTGCCAGAAATACTGACACTATGATATATAATATAACAAAAGCAAGAGTAATTCAACAATACCGGAATGATTCCGGACAGCCTGTTACGATTCGAACATATTTTTGGAATATATGTTTGCTTTTTGAAACTTACTATGGTACAATATTTATGAAATAGAAAGAAAACGCTGAGGAGGTATATTGTCAATGGGATTTGGAAAAATTACTGCAAAGCAACAGGAAATTCTTGACTATATCAAAGATGAGATACTGAAAAAGGGATATCCGCCTACGGTGCGGGAAATTTGTGAGACAGTGAACTTAAAATCAACCTCTTCCGTTCACTCTCATCTGGAAACTCTGGAAAAAAACGGATATATCCGCCGGGATCCTACCAAACCCAGGGCCATTGAGATATGTGACGACAGCTTTCAGATGGTGCGCACGGAGATGGTCAGCATTCCTGTTATCGGAAATGTTGCCGCCGGTCAGCCTATCCTTGCTGAAGAAAATATTCAGGAATATTTTCCGGTTCCTGCTGATGTGGTGCCCAAAGGTGAATCCTTTATCCTCAATGTCCGCGGTGAATCCATGATAAATGCGGGAATTTTCAGCGGCGACAAGGTTTTTGTGAATTCCTGCAGTACGGCAAACAACGGAGATATTGTTGTTGCACTGATTGAGGATTCCGCCACAGTCAAGACTTATTACAAAGAGAACGGGCATATACGTTTACAGCCCGAAAACGATACCATGGATCCCATCATTGTGGATGATTGCCAGATTCTGGGCAAGGTTTACGGTGTGCTCCGATTTTTTCGTTAATAAAACGAGCAATCTCGCATAGGTAAACACTTTACATTCTGCTCATGCAAATTTATTGAATATTTAAGGGTAAATTGCAGAAACTAATACAGCCGGTTCCAGAAACCGTGCAGAATGTGAGGTAGCTATGGGAAACAAATACTTGGACGGCACTGCGCTTACCCTTGTTATCATCGGTGCACTGAACTGGTTGCTGATCGGTATCTTCCGCTTTGACCTGGTGGCCTTTATCTTTGGAAACATGACATGGTTTTCCAGAATTGTCTACGGCCTCGTCGGACTTTGCGGGCTTTATCTCATCAGCTTCTATATGCACCTGGGCAGCCGGAGCAAAAATGCTTAAAAAAAAGAATAGGCAACAAACAAACGAGGAGTTTCAACAATATGTTGAAACTCCCCCTTTGTTTGCCTTAACCTGCAGAATTATTTAAGCCAACTATTAATGTCATCCATAGTAGTTTCCGCGCAGTCACTGCAGTAAATCACTTCTTCACCCAAAATAGTCATTTTAAACTGCTTACCTGTTTTTTCTTTACCGCATATATCGCAGGTAAAAGATTTACCGCAAGCAGCCAAAGAGATAACAGTAGTCACCGTTAACAATAAAGCAATAATTTTTTTCTTCACTTTATTTACCTCTTCCTCAGTTATTTACTTAAGCATTTCCTTAAGGTCCTTATAGCAGTCATGACAATATGTAATCTCTACGCCAAGGACAGTCTCCGTATGCTTCTTGCCGGTCTTTTCCTCACCGCATAAATCGCAGGTAAAGGGCTTGCCGCAAGCAGTCAAAGAGATAACGGTAACCACAGTCAACAGTAACGCCATAATTTTTTTCTTCATCTTATATACCTCTCCCTCAATTAGTATCAATCTACATTATAACCGCTCTGTCGTTTTTTGCAACTGTTTTTTACAAAAAATCAAATTTTAATAATTTAGCGGTTTTGATATTCAAAATAGCTCTCAAGATCAATCGTAAGAGCCGGTCGGATGCCAAATCCTTCCAGTCCGACATTTGCCTTTTTCAGGTTACTGTTGATTTCAGCGTTTTCTATTCCATAACCGTTTTCAACCAGATATGCTTTGCTGGAATACCCTTCAACCGGAGTGCGAAGCCACCAGCAATACTCCGTTAATCCATATTCCGATACGGAAACCTCGTACCACTGGCTCTTATCCTGCTCCAGCGCAGCTGCGGTGGGTTCACTGAGTTTGCTGATACCCGCTTCGTCAAACCAGGCAAGTTCCTCCTTTGACAACAGGAACACCCTGTCACAGGTGATAATGTCCCCATCTTCCAGTGCATTTCCCGGCGTATGGCATTCCCGCTCCACCAGCATACCTGTCTCTTCTTCAGTAAAGTTGTATAAAAAACCCGGTTCATTTTGATATCCGTTATGAAGCTCTGACATTGCTGAGGATACCGGTGCCTGTCCTTCATAAGCCACAATTTCCGTGTCCGCATTCAGCCATGTCCGAATATTGGATTTCTGCCAGCTGCTGTTGCCACGCACATAAGCCTGAAGCTCCATATCCGAATCTGCCTCCGACTCCCTGCCTATGTAATCCCGGTTTTCATCATGATTATATTTGACGCTCTCCGCCGCATCAAATGCCTCATTGTAATGATATACCTAGAGATCAACACGGCAGTCTGTTTGCCATCCTTTTCCTCCAGACGAAGCACCCGCCACTGAACAGGCTCATTGTTATAACTTCCAAAAACAAGCGTATCACCCACCTGTACATCATATTCTTTCGACGGTGATGCGTTTTTGCCGGGGCTGAACAGTCCCGCTGTATTTAAAACGAGGCAGACTGTCGCAACAACGGCCAGTGCCGCACATACGGTATAGACCCATTTGATGCGCCTGGGCTTTTTCACGTCAGTACCGCTGTTTTTCTCCTTACCTGACGGAGCTTCCGCCGCTTTTTGCAGGTTTTCCGTCATTATTTGCGACTTGTGGACCATTATTTTCGAATTTTTCGTCGGATTTTGGCGGTTTACTCTCGTTTTCGGCCGGT
>JAIDME010000518.1 GCA_029050705.1 Acetatifactor sp. | reverse complement strand
GGATATTTTCAAGGCCTATCATATTCCCACGCCTGCAGGTATCCGGCTGAAAAAGGGGGAGACAGAACAGGAAAAAGTGCCTTTTCCCTGCATTGTCAAGGCATGCTGCGGCGGTTCCAGCGTTGGAGTCTGCATTGCCAGAGATGAGGAGGAATATAAAGCGGCAAAGGAAGAGGCATTCCGGTATGACAATGAGGCAATCATTGAGCAGTACATAGAGGGCAGGGAATTTTCAGTGGGCGTGATGGACGGGAAAGCACTTCCTGTCATTGAGATAGCGCCAAAGGCAGGATTTTATGATTACAAAAACAAATATCAGGCAGGCAGTACAGTGGAGACCTGTCCCGCAGAACTGTCGGAGGAGAAGACGGCTGAGCTTCAAAGGATGGCAGAGCTGGTGTTTCGCGCGCTGCGTTTGAAAAATTACGCAAGAATGGATTTCCGAATGAATCATGAAGGGAAGGTGTTTTGTCTGGAGGCAAATACGCTGCCCGGGATGACCCCGGTTTCCCTGCTTCCCCAGGAGGCGGCTGCGGCGGGAATGGACTTTCCTGCATTGTGCGAGAAGATTTTGCAGAAAGGTTTGGATGGTTGAATAAAATGAATTTATCTGTCAGGGAAATTGCTGAAGCCTGTGGGGGAAAGCTGGTATTACGGGGAGATGTAAATAGTGACACGCATGTCAGTTCTGCGGTGATTGACTCCCGCAAAATCGAGGCGGGGGGCGTGTTTTTTGCTACGATTGGAGAAAGAGTTGACGGACACAGATTTGTCAGCCAGGTATTTGAAGCAGGTGCAGGTCTTGCGGTGGTTCAGAAAACGCCGGAGCAGGTGCAGGAGGAGACAGGCACGGACTGCTCCTGCTGGGGCAGTTATGTGTTGGTGGAGGAGTCTCTGCAGGCGCTGAAGGAAGTTGCGGAGTATTACCGGAGAAAGCTGGACATCCGCATTGTGGGAATTACAGGAAGTGTGGGAAAGACCAGCACAAAGGAATTTATTGCCGGCGTACTGGCAGAAAAGCTGAATGTGCTGAAGACGGAAGGCAATTTCAACAATGAAATCGGAGTTCCTCTGACGCTGCTGCGCATCCGCGAGAACCATGAGGCGGCTGTGGTGGAAATGGGGATCAGTGATTTTGGCGAGATGCACCGGCTCAGCAAAATGGTGCGACCTGACATTTGTGTCATAACAAATATAGGAC
>JAIDME010000517.1 GCA_029050705.1 Acetatifactor sp. | reverse complement strand
ATACAGGAAATATTCATCATGGATAAAGGATGTACAAAATTTATGAATGTCCGCGAATAAGACAAGCGGGAGCGGAAGAAGGGGGCTTTCATCGGAGCCGGACTTTTTATTCTGCTGATGACAGGATGTCTTGCCACCACCATCTGGGGAATTGTAATCGCATCAATACCCATAATACCTGCCGCAATATTGTTGGCAATTCCTACAACAATGATTATCTGCACACTTTTTGTTCTGAGAGAACGTTTTAAGGAAATTGAAGGAGGAGAGATGGATGAAGCTTCTAAATATTGATCATGTGCCGGGGAAAGAACTCGAGGCCCTGGGAATTGTGAAAGGAACCGTAGTTCACACCAAAAACATAGGCCGAGATTTTATGGCTGCCATGAAGACCCTTGTGGGCGGTGAGCTTGTGGGATACACTCAGATGCTGAACGAGGCAAGGCAGATTGCCATCAAGCGCATGGTGGACGAAGCGGAGGAAATGGGCGCAGACGCCGTTATCAATATCCGCTATGGCACCTCTTCCGTTATGTCCGGCGCCGCAGAGGTTATCGCCTATGGCACTGCCGTCAAATTTATGTAATATATCGCAGTCAATAACCCCCGGCAATACCGTTCGGTACTGCCGGGGGTAAATCTTGTCAGTGTAATTCTTTAAACTCGCAGCTTTTTAACCGCCTTCTCCGCGATCAAGCATGTTCCATGTTCCTTTAGCTGCCGTATCCTTGCCTCGTCCGCCGCGTACAGCGCGGCAAATTCCAACGCCTCAATACAGGCTCTGCCATATCTCTCATATGCGGCATGCCCCTTCTGCATGTGCAGGTAATAGAAACCGTCCCACTCATAAAGCGAGCTTTCCACCCGCAGATTTCCGGGCAGCACTGCGGCATAATCCATAACATTGCAAAGACTGGAAAAGACAAACACCGCATCCTCCGGCCTGCAGGCAGGTTCCTGCTTTTCGGCCTTCTTCAGTGCCTGACCGGGTGCTGTGTTCGCAGGTGCTATCTGCTCGGTAGCCTCCCTTGTCTTCTGCAGGATACGTTTCATTTCCTTCAGGCATTCTATCAACTGACTGCTGTCATTCACATCCGGATCCCTGTCGGAAAATGTCAGGACAAGCCCCTGATCAGCCACCATCATAATCTGCAGGTCAAAGGCAAATCTGGGCGGCGTATAGCCCACTTCCTCGGCGGCCTGTTCAATAATTTCCTGAACAACCTCTTTTGCCTTTTCACTGCGCATGACAAAATCCTTATAGTCAATTTCGTATTCTTCCAACTCTTCATTAGATAAAAAACATTTTACTGTTTTTTCATCTATACGCTCTATCTTCATATATACACCCCGTGTAATCTTTTCACTATTTACACCTTAACCATCCAATTTGGGCCAGAGCGCATCCCAGAAACTCTGATGCTTACATCTTGAAGAACTTCATATCCTCATTCAGCGACGCGGATATATCCTTCAGCTTTGTCGCTTCCTCCGACAACAGATTGATAGTCGCATTCAGTTCCTGCATGGAAGCCGTGGTCTCTTCAGCTGATGCTGCGTTCTCCTCAGAGATTGCAGACAGGTTGGAGATAACGTCGATAACGGAAGCTCTCGCACTGTTGCAGGAATCTGCACACACACGAATCTGCTGTGTTCCTTCTCTGGAAACATCGATTCCGGTACTTACTTCTCCGAATTTTTCCTTTGTATCGTTCAGCTTATCCTGCTGCTCACGCATCAGGACTTCCGCTTCCTTCATCTCATCCATGGTCTTCTGAGACTCGTTCATCAGGTTCCCGATAATCTGCTGAATTTCAACAGCTGCATCGTTGGACTGCACTGCCAGCTTTTGAATCTCCGTAGCAACCACCGCAAACCCTCTTCCTGCCTCGCCTGCTCTTGCCGACTCAATGGAAGCATTCAGTGACAGCAGATTGGTCTGGGATGCAATGGAGGTGATCAACTCCGTAGCCGTGCTGATCTGCTTGATGGATTCGTCAGTGAGACGAATCTGATTACCAATATTGCCGATTGCTTTTGAGGTTCGATCGTTGGACTCGCTCAGATTCCGCATGGTATCCGTAGATTCATTACCCGCTCTGCTCATAGCGTCGGAAGCCTCTGTCAGATCATTTACATTTCCTACAATCTCCTCAATCACCTCACCCATAGCGACAATCTCACTGGAAGCATTCTGAATCTCCTCCGCCTGGGATACGGCACCCTTGGAAATCTCTTCCACTGCACGGCTCACATCATCAGTAGTATTGCTGCACTGCTTTGCCATGTCCTCCAGGCCGTTGCCTGCATCAAACAGAGTATTCGCCGTCTTCTGCAGATTGCCTACAATCTCATTCAGCTTATCCTTCAGGCCCTTAACCGCTCTTCCCATGTCACCGATTTCGTCACCGCGGGCCAGTACCCCCTGCTCCACCTTAGCGCCCAGATCGCCGGATGCCAGGGTTTCCACTACACCTTTCGCTCTAACAATAGCATTCGTCATGCTGGTCGCCACAACCACACCCAACACGCATACGATAATAAGCATTACCACACTGATGCCGACAAAACTGCCCACCTTCTGACTGATAAATGCTTTGACCGATGTCAGGGGCTCACCCGCAAACACAACGCCGATAACCTTGCCGGAGCTATCCTCCAGAGGGATGTAGACAGCCACATAGTCCAAACCGTTGATCTGAATTTCCGTTGTCTCGTAAGTCTTGCCTTTCTGAACTGTTGCCCAGACCTCATCGGAGATATCCGTTCCAAGAATACGCTCACCGGTTTTGCTGTCCCTGAGGGAGGTCAATCTCCTGGTCTTGCCGTAGCAGATAGTTACATCTGCCTCTTTCCCTTCCACATAGCCATCAATCTCCTCCATAACGGCACTGAGATTCTCTTCGCCCATCCAGAGCTGCTCATTTTCATCCAGATACCAATCTCCAGACATAGTAGTGTAAGAATTCTTAACAGACTGCGCCAACAGCTTAAGTCCTTCCAATGCCTCCGTCTCCAGCCCGCTTGTCAAAGAGTATCTTGCATAAAACATCAGCACCAGCGAAATAAATAAGGCCGGTATGATCATCATAAGTATAAGTCTTGCCCGAACACCAAATCTTGCACTTTTCATATACATCCCTCTCTTTTGTTTATGGTTTTTGCAATTATCCCTGCTGATTATGTAAAAGAGCCTGCGTTTATTTTATCATCAATTAATAAAAAAAGCAAATTATTTTATTGACAATTTTATCCTATTTAATACTAATTAATACTATTAATCTATATGTATGTCGCATTTACCGGTTCCCTTCCGCAGCGCATCGTTCTTTATCAGCGCCACACTTTCTTTGATAAATCCGGGACGAGGGTGTCCCAAAAGTCATAAAATGACTTGAGGGGTTGCTCTCATTTTTGATGAAAAAGCGTATTTTAGAAACATAGAGAGAGGATGCCCCTCTCTATGACCTTAATCAATCATAGTTTTGGGGCACCCTCATTAACTGCGTCGTGTGCTTACCAATACAGAACCCAGTCCTTGCTCATTCTTGTCAGGGCTTCCATATAAAAATAGTCGCCCCATGCATTGCACTCGTCCACACCTTTGTGGTCGCAGGTATTGTACGGTGAATGGTTGGAGTATGTGCTGTGGAGCACCAGACCGTTGGAAATTTCAAAGTCCTTCACCGCATAGTTATCATACACGGACCTCATGATCTTAGAGGCAATCTCCCTGTAATACTCTGCTTCTCCGGCCCCCAGATACTTACTCATCTCCAGCATACCACAGGCCGCGATAGAGGCTGATGAAGAGTCTCTTGGCTGGTCATCTCCATCGTTAAACTCCAGATCCCAGTAGGGCACCAGGTCTTTCGGCAGATGTTCCAGAAAATATTCCGTTACCCTGCGGAACAGCTCAATATATTCCCTCCGTCCCGTATATTTGTAGGCCAGCGCCAGCCCGTAAACGCCCCAAGCCTGCCCCCTTGCCCAGGCAGAGCCGTCCCTGTAGCCCTGACAGGTGGCTCCGTGGTCGGGCGCTCCGGTCTTCATGTCAAAGAAGAAGGTGTGCCAGGTGGAATAATCCTCTCTTATAACATTTGCAACAGCCGTATGAATATGCTTTTCCGCAATGTCGCGGTACTTCTCGTCCCCCGTCTCCTCCGATGCCCAATAGAGCAAAGGCAGATTCAACAGACAATCGATTATCAGGCGGTAATTGCCCGGCTCATCCATGGCCCCCCATGCCTGAATAAACTCACCCACGGGATGATATCTGGAAATCAATTGCTCCGCCGCCTTAACAGCAGCCTCCCGGCCTTCTTTATTTCCGGTCAGTTTATAGGCTGCCACACAGGAAGGGGAATAGAGAAAACCCATGTCATGATGGTCCACCGAGATTTTGTTGTTAATTCTTTCAAGAAAGTCGTGAACCTGGACTTCTGCCGCCTTCTTCAGCCTTTCGTCACCGGAAAACTCATAGGCAAGCCAGATTTCTCCTGTCCAGAATCCGGTAGTCCAGTCCCGGTTCTCCACCGGGGGATAAAAACCATTCTCACTGTACGCCTGCTGGAATTTATCGGTAAAATCAGGCAACACATGAAGTATCTGCCTGTTACAGAAATCCAGCGCATCCTTTATCTGCTCCCCGGTGATTCCGGGATAACCCTCTAATTTCACACCCATACACCTTCTCCTCCTTACCTTCTCACACTTATCCTTTTAATCCTGTAGCCGCAACGCCTTCCACAAAGTATTTCTGCAGGATCAGGAACACGATCAGTACCGGTATCAGGGACAGCACGGAACCCGCCATGATCAGGCCGTAATCCGAAGAATACTGACTGATGAACATTTTCAGTCCCAGCTGGATAGTCTTCTTGTCCTGAGATTTCAGATAGATCAGGGGACCCAGGTAATCATTCCAGGTCGCCACAAAAGTAAATATGGTCAATGTGGACAGCGCCGGCTTCGACAGCGGCAGCATAATACTTGCATATATTCTGTACTCGCTCATGCCGTCTATCCTGGCCGCCTCGCATAAATCGTCCGGTATCCCCTCGTAAAACTGTTTCATCATGAATACACCGAACGCCGAGAATGCCTGGAGACAGATAATTGCCGTCAGCTTGTCATTCAGACCCATTTTTCTCATCATGATAAACTGGGGCACCATGTACACCTGCCAGGGCATTGCGATAGTCGCAATATAGGCAAGGAACAACCCATTCTTGTGCCGGAAGTTCAGCTTTGCAAAGGAATATGCCGCGAAGCTGCTGGTCAACAGCTGTAAAAAAGTAACTACAATTGTCAGAAATACTGTATTTCCCACGAACCTGGCAAATGGAATCTTTGTCCAGATGTTCGAATAATTGCTCCATCTTGGCACTTCCGGAATCCACACAAAGGGATTCATCTGAAATACTTCCCTGTCGCTCTTGACCGACGCCGAAAGCATCCACAGGAAGGGAATCACCATGACGACAGCAATCAAAATTAAAATAATATATACGATTACTTTGCCCACAACCGCCTTCGTATGTGCCGATTTCATATTGCTCCTCCTTTTTTATAACACATTGATTCCGTACACCTCTATCTGACTCAGCGCCGGAAAGGGTGAGGGATCATCAGCTTTTATCAGGCTGCCCAGCTCTATCCATGTGATTTCCCTCTCCGGGAAGGTGAGCACATGGCCTCTGTTGGATTTTTCCAGTGGAAAGTCTATACTGCCGCCGTCTGAAAAGCTCAATGTCACCCGGGTCCACCAATTGTCATGAGGAAAATCCGAGCGGGTGTAAAGCACCACCTTGCCTGTTCTGACCTTCCTCCCGAATTCCACCTTCATCACCGCATCGTCCTGCCGGTTGATGCCCCAGGACTGGTACGGCCATTGCCCGTGGGACAGGTTCGCACGGACGCCGTCAATGGCGTTCTTTGCCGCGAACACCGACTCCCCCCGGGTCTCCACGTTTGCCGTCGCATGCGGATAGCAGGGGACATCGCAGTGCTGGTCCGCAGGATTCAGCGCCAGATTCCGGTATGCGGCAATCTCATCCTGCCTGGCCGCCTCCACGTATATGTAATGTCTGTCTCCGCTGAACACCTTGGGGGAACAACTGATCCTCTTCTCCCCAAAAGGGATAGTATAGGATACAGTCTTTTCGGTGATGTACACAAAAGCTGCACCAAGGGCATCATCCACCTGCCAATTGAGAAAGCAGTCCTTCTCAGAGGCTGTAAGTTCAATCCTGTCGCCCTCCTGATAGGTGTGCATACATACCAGATCAACAAAGTCCTCACCGCTGCCTACGCAGATAGTGTTGTCAAATTTATCAATTACCTTTAAGGATAATATCATGTTTACGCCTTCTCCTTCTTTGACTGCCCCCAGAACTGGATGATAGTCACTGCCAGCACCATGATAAACAGCACCATGGCAATCGCGCTGGAATAGCCCAAATCCCAGTCGATAAAGGCTTTTTGATAAATATAGTATACCAGAACCGTAGAGGAGAGCGTCAATTCACCGCTTCCGCCGCCGGCCAACATGACAGCAATGTCATAAACTTTAAAGCAGTTGATAGTCAGCATGACTACCACAAAAAAGGTGGTGGAGGACAACTGAGGCCAGGTCACATACCTGAATTTTGCCCATGTGCCCGCGCCGTCCAGACTGGCCGCCTCGTATAGTTCTGCGGAAATTCCCTGAAGCCCTGCCAGATAAATCACCATGTAATAGCCCATATACTTCCATACACTGAATAATATCATGGACAGCAGCACCAGTCCGCCGGTAAACCACTGTGGCAGCTTATCCTGGGATACGCCGAAGTTATTCAGCAGTATGCTGTTAATAGGACCCTTGGAGGGGTGGAACAACATCTTCCACACAGCCGTAATTGCCACCAGAGAGGCTACATATGGGAAAAAGGCCAGGGTTCTGAAAATCCCCCTTCCTTTAACTTTCTGATTCAGTACAATAGCCAGCGCAAGGGAAGCTATCATGGTAAGGGGCACTGTGCCCAGACAATAAATAATGGTATTTTTCAATGCTGCCTTAAAAAAGGTATCGCCCGCAAGTCTTGTAAAATTTGTAAAACCTGCCCAATTGATAGGGTTGCTCCCGTCCCATTTTAAGAAGGCAAGGGCAAATGCAAACACGATGGGTATCAGGGTAAATACACAAAATCCGATAAAATTCGGAGCAATAAAGGAATAGGCGATCAGATCCCTCTTTGTCTCCCGGCTGATGATCCTGTTGGCTCTTATCTTGTCAATCTGCCTGTTCAGGGTTCCGATCCTCGCCAGCATTTTGCGCTTTTTCTTTTTGTCAGCTTCCGTTCTCACCGCCACGATCAGTTGTGTCAGTTCACTTTGCAGGCCGTCAACCTTGACAGCCTTCTCTGCTGCGTCCATCCTCGGCATACGATTACTCTCCTTTCCAAAGCGGAGTTTACAATATGAAAGGGGCCGCACCATGTGACCAAGGGGGTCTCCGGTGCGACCCAAGAGAACCATAAAACTCAAGGGGCCATAAGGCCCCTTGTGATTCATCTTGCAGAAGTGCCTGCAATTACTGGTTCTGAATCTTCTGAACCTCTTCATTCATTGCCTTAATACCGTCATCTACACTCATTTCACCTGTCATGATAGAACCATGATAGGAATCCAGTACGGAGTTGATCTCGGATACGTTAGGCGCATAGGGAACTTCCAGATAAAGGTTGGAAACATCCAGAGCAGCCTTGCTTGCATCATCCTGAGGGAAGCCTTCCAGAGAAGTGATTGCCTTCTTTACCTCATCCGTCATGATCGCAGGGAAGTTACCGCTGGAAGCCATGACAGCTGCGCCTTCTTCACCGCTGACCCACTTCACGAATTCCCATGCCGCGTCGGGAGTATCGGACACGGTAGTCACGGAAAGCCCGGTGATGGTTCCCAGAGTGGAGCCGGGTTCAACGCCTTCAGCATGAGGATACTTTACAATACCCCAGTTGCCGCACAGACTGGAATCATATTCGCCGCTCTTGATGTTGGTCATCAGGGTAGCAATAAACCAGGAACCCTGATTCATCATAGCCACATCTCCGCCGGAGAATGCTGCCGAATAGTGGAGGCCTTCTGTCTTCAGGTCGCTGTACTTTCTTACAACGCCGTCAGCCTCCTGAGCCAGAACCATATCATAATAAGGTTTCATGAAATCATAATTACCATCCAGAATGGTATGCTTTCCGTCCAGAACAGACATCAGTCCCACACAGCTTCTCCAGGTGTGGTAATGTCCGCCGTAAACCTGGGAACCGAAGGTGGTATCCGTCATCTGTCTTGCAAGCAGATCATACTGTTCCCATGTCATGTCATTGGTGGGATAAGCAACGCCCTTTGCATCAAACAGATCCTTGTTGTAGTAGAGCACCCAGAAGTCATTTCTGAAAGGCAGCTCATACAGCTTGCCGTCCACCAGCACCTGGTCGGTAGCCCCTGCGTATTTGCTCAGGTCAACCTTATCCTTTGATATGTAGTCATCCAGTGCAAGAATGGAACCCTTTTGAACCAGAGTCGCATATCCGGGAACGTCCTTGATAGTAACAACATCGAAGTCGGAACCATCTCCGGAGAGCTCGGTTGCGAGAACTGTCATGTAATCGCTGGATCCAAGGTCGACCATCTCGATTGTAACGCCCGGATGGGAATCTTCATACGCTTTCTTGAGATCCCCCCAATACTGTGTGGTGGACTCATCCCAGATTGCCCACTTCAAGGTCACATCCCCTGAACCGGAGTTTCCCTTTGCACCGTCTCCGCAGCCGGTCAGCATAGTTGCCGTCATAGCCGCCACAAGTGCAGCGCTGAGCAGTTTCTTTTTCATAGTACATCCTCCTTATTATTGCCCCAGCGGGGCTTTCTTTTTATGCTATACTCCAAGTATAGAGAAAAAAAACACCGGATAACATGTAAAAAATTAATATTCTATTCAAAATTTATTCACAATCACCCGCCTGCTTTTTGTAAGCACTTCCGATACATGTATTTTTTTACACTTTCCATGTAATTTTTTTAGATTTATGCGAGGTAGTCCTGCCAAAAAAGGAAAAAGTGCTGTTGAGTTTATCATTGTACTGTTATAAAATAATATAAATAAGCGCAAAGGAGCCCCCCATGAAAAATCTCCACAGTCCCGGCAGAATTCAAAAGAAAATACTTGCCATCACGGTCTCCTGTCTGCTGGGCATGTGCATGATCATCAGCTTCGTCAGCTACTATCTGTTTCAAAATTATCTGCAGCACAGCCTGATTCAGTCCACGGAGACAAATCTCCGGCTGTTGTCGGATGCCATGGACAGAAACATAGATGACATTTACCGGATGGTCCGCTTCTGTCAGACTAATTCCGATATAGCTCTCTATATTAAGAACAGCCCCAATCCCGGAACCACGCTGGCCGTTGCTACCCACGACCGCATGACGGAAGAATACAACAATAACCCCTCCAGCGAATATATGATACGCCTGGCTGTCATTACCAGGGAACATTTCCTGCAGATTGTCAGCGCACCCTACTCCTCCACCGCCGACCTGGCCAGGGAGATGCCGGAGCTTTCTTTCTATGAAGAACTTTTAAACAGCCGCGGATACAATTTTTCCACAGGATTTATAAAAGATCCTTTTTATCGAAGGGGAAAGGATATACTGCCGATAATCAGACCCATCACTTACAAATTCAATTCCGTTCAGGGTGGATTTCTGTTTATCGAAATTTCCTCCGACCTGTTCACCGATGCCCTGCAGCGCTATGCTGCCGCCGAAGACAGCCCTGTCGTCCTTACGATAGGAGAGCACCACTATCTGTACGTCAGCGACGGACTGACGGAGACAACAGCCGCCTATGAGGTAGTGAAGGATTTCTCCGATTCCGCCACCATTGACGGTATGCGGATCAGCAGAGTTAAAGACAGCGGCGGTGTTTCCCATTTTGCGGTGACTGCCTCCCTGAATATGCCCGACTGCTATATCACCCAGATCATTTCCCGCACAGAGCTGCAGAACCAACAGCGGATTCTCCGGTTCCTCCTGGCAGGAACTTTGCTGAGCATACTGGGAATCGGTGCCTTGCTGATGCTCGTGCTGAACCGGATGATCAGCGTGCCCGTCACCAAAATCAGGGACAAAATGCAGCGAGTGTCCGAGGGTGATTTTACAAGAGATGCTTCCATTGAATGGAATCACGAGCTGGGCGATATCGGAAAGGGTATCAATGATCTGTCCGAAAGTGTGTATCTGCTGATGAACAAACGCCTGGAGGATGAGAAACAGAAAAAGGATCTGGAGTACAAAATGTTACAAAGCCAGATTAATCCCCATTTCCTTTACAATACCTTAAACTCCATCAAATGGATGGCCACCATACAGGGCGCTGAGGGTATATCCGAGATGACTACCGCCCTTGCGAAGCTTCTGAAAAGCCTTTCCAAGGGAACCAGCCTTTTGGTGCCTGTCCGCGAAGAGCTGTCACTGCTTCAGGATTACTTTACCATACAGCGTTACCGCTACGGAGGCACTATCACGCTGAACATTCATACGGAGGAAGATGCAATCCTGGATGTACCTGTTATTAAATTCACCCTGCAGCCCCTGGTGGAAAATGCCATTTTTCATGGCATTGAGCCGAAGGGCTCCGGACATATTGAAATACACCTGTACTACGAAGAGGGCACAGATGAAGACGCTTCCCCCAATGTCCGCATCGATGTGACGGATGACGGCGTGGGAATGTCAAAGGAAAAGGCGGAACAGATTCTTCTGTCCAACAGCGACAATAGCGCTGATTTCTTCCGGGAAATCGGCGTGAGCAATGTGCAGAAGCGATTGCAGTATGAATTCGGGGAGCAGTACGGCATTACGGTGAAGAGCGCAGAAGGCGAGTTCACCACTATGTCCATACTCATTCCCGGCAGGAACGCGGAGGAAACCATCCATGTATAAGCTTTTAATTGTAGACGATGAACCCCTGGTTCAGGCAGGCATCAAATCCATGCTGAACTGGGCGGAACTGAATATTGAAATTTCCGGCACCGCAATGAACGGCCAGGCCGCTCTGAAAATGATTGAGGAGCAGACTCCTGACTTTGTTATCACGGACATCAAAATGCCCGTCATGAGTGGACTGGAACTGATCCGGACCTGCCGTGAGCGCTATGGCAGTGAACGTCCTTTGTTCATCATCCTCACCAGCTATGAGGATTTCCACATGGTAAAGGAGGCCCTTACCTACCAGGTTACCGATTATCTTGTAAAGCTGGAACTGACTCCTGAAACCCTCCGGGAAGCCATAAACCGCGTCACGGAAAGGTTAAATCAGTCCGCGGAAAAGAACGCCCCCCCCAATCCGATATCTTTCCTTTTTAATGAAAAGTTTTTTATACGGCTTTTAAACAACCTGTTTGAATCAGAAGAGCAGTTTACTCTCCAGAGCCATGATCTGAATCTGGATTTTCATTATAAGGCCTATGTCTGCTGCTACGGGGAGATGTCCGGCAGACAGGCGGATTCACTGCCCACGGAAAAACAGCTTTCCCTGTTTTCCTCCTCCATACAGATATTGAAGGAGCTGACCGGGAAATACCGGTTCTGCTATGTCCTCACCCTGGACATCCGGCATTTTGCACTGATCTTCTGCTATGAGGAGACTCCGGAGGAGCTTCCCTCCACATGGTCCGCAGAGCTGAAAAGCATACTGGAAAGTATCCGTGAGACCCTGAACAACTATTACAATGTGTCCTTCCGATGCGGTGTGGGTATTCCTGTGGGTGCTCCTCTCACCGTCTGCGATTCCTACCAGTGTTCCAGACAGGCTTTTCAGGCAGGTGCCGCAGACTGTGCTGTTACATACTTTGAGGACTGTCTGCAGACGCTGGACACCCACAACTCCTTCAATATCAGCCTGTTTAAAGGGGATTTGACCAGGGCCTTTGAGGAATACGATGCCTTGCTGCTTCAACAGACCCTGGACGCTCTCTGCGAACTGCTTCTGACACACCCGCACCATCACCTGCAGGCTTTGGATGCCGCATGCAATATTTTGTTTCTCTCCCTGTCTCTGCTGCAGAACGGAGAAAACATTGTTTCCGATTTTTTCCGGGACAATCCGGACGGTTACCGCTCCATCTACAAACAGACTACCGTGGAGCAGATCGTGAACTGGCTGAAATTTCTTGAGAAGCAGCTGTGTCTTTTGTTTGAGGATCACCGCAAGGACTATAAAAACCATATTGTCACAAATGTTAAAAAATACATTAACAGCCATGTGTCAGAACGCCTGTCTCTAAATGAAACAGCGGCTGTATTCGGCATCAGCCCCAACTACTTAAGTCAGCTGTTCGGAAAGTACAATGAACTTGGTTTTTCCGAATATATCAACACCTGTAAGATCAACGAGGCAAAACGTCTGCTGGACGAGGGCAGTCTGAAGGTATATGAGGTTGCGGATAAGCTTGGTTTTGAGAGTTCCTTCTATTTCAGCAAGGTATTTAAAAAGCTGGAGGGTATTTCTCCCTCCGACTATGCGAACCGCATCACGGGCGCATAACGCCGTTGGAGTGAAGTGTTACAATTCAGCCTGGACCCGGGACAGAGGATTCTTGCCCCAGGCAGCTGATAACAGGCATGAACACAAGAAAGGATTGGTAATTTATAATGGAAATGCGTTTTCAGGAAGCAGCCGATATGTTTCTGGCTGAAGACAAAGATTTGCAGGACTTCTTTCCCTTCCCCACTGCGGCGGACAGAAGCGCTTATGAACAGCTGGCGCCGAAGCTCAGGCAGCGGCTGATCGCCGAGGGGGAAGCCTGCCTCCACTATGGGTATTCCCCTATATATGCCACGGATTTCATGGCATTCAAACGAACGGGCAACAGAGTTGATTTTGAACACATCTATTTTGAGCGGAGATACAATCTGAATTCGCTTGTGCTGGCAGAGTGCGTGGAACATGAGGGACGCTTTCTGGACCAGATCATCAACGGCATTTTTGTCCTCTGCGAGGAGAGTGCCTGGCAGCTGCCGCCCCACAATTCCTACGAGAGGAATCAGCCCCAGGAAATACTGCCCGATGCCACACGCCCCGTGCTGGATCTCTTTGCCTGTGAAACCGGCGCACAGCTGGCCTGCATTTATTATTTGCTAAAGGAACAACTGAACGCTGTCAGTCCTTTTATCACCACACGCATCCTCTCCGAGCTGAATCGACGTATTTTTGAGCCCTACCTGAACCGGCATTTCTGGTGGATGGGGCAGGGAGATGAGCCCATGTGCAACTGGACGCCCTGGTGTACCCAGAATGTCCTTATTGCGGCGTTTCTGGCTGACTGCTCTCAGGACACGAGAAAGGCGGTATTGAAAAAAGCCGCCGCCGGCTGCGATTACTTTCTGAAGGATTACGGGGAGGACGGCTGCTGCGATGAGGGCGCTCTCTACTTCCGCCGGGCGGGATTGTGTCTTGATGCCGCAGCCGACATGATGAACCGGGTAACGGACGGCGCTTTTTCCCACCTGTACGCGTGGAGCAAAATGAAAAATGTGGCTTCTTATATTGAAAACGTGCATGTGGAAGGCAGATATTATTTTAATTTTGCCGACTGCTCCCCTACTCCCGGGCGGTCAGGAATCCGGGAATTCCTCTTTGGGAAGCGCACGGAGCAGCCTGCGCTGATGCTGTTTGCCGCGAAGGATTTCCAGACGGCCCAGGATGAAATATATCAGGAGGAGACCTACCGTCTCAGCCTTTACTATCGGCTGCAGAACGCCTTTTATTACAGCGAGGTCATGGCATATGACACCTCCGCTCCCATGGTTCACAGGGATATTTATTATCCCAGCATCGGCCTGTTTATCGCCAGAAGCAACAGCTTCTGTCTTGCCGTCAAGGCCGGGGACAATGACGACAATCACAACCACAATGACACCGGCAGCCTGACCCTGTATAAAAACGGCAGACCCGTGCTTGTGGACATCGGCGTGGAGAGTTACACCGGAAAGACATTTTCCGCTGAGAGATACGAGATATGGACCATGCAGTCCGGCTACCACAATCTGCCCTCCATTGAGGGTACGGACCAGCATGAGGGCAGCCGATACGGTGCTGCTGACGTAAAATATAAGCTGGACGAGAACAGGGCGGAGATTTCCATGGAACTGATCCACGCTTACCCACTGCCTGAGAACGGTCATTCCTACAGGAGGCAGGTGCTGCTGGATAAAGAGTCTGAGTACGTCACCCTTCGGGATACGACCGACTGCAGCAGTGTGATATTAAACTTTATCACCTATGAAAAGCCGGAAACTGACGGTTCTGTCATAAAATCAGGAGATGTATGCCTGGAATTTCAGGGGGCGCAGCTTCTCACCATAGAAACCCTGCCCATCACCGACCCCCGCCTGCAGGCCGCCTGGGACCATGATCTGTACCGCATCCGGCTGACTATGACCGAAAAAGAGTTTGTTCTGAACATCAGATAAAGCTGCTCTTTCATGTCCGCCCGCAGATTTCGCCGTACATTTCCGGACGTCTGTCGCGGAACAGTCCCCAGCTGAAGCGCATTTCCTCCACTGCGTCCAGATCAAAGGTGTGCAGTATTACCTTCTCCTCCGTGCGGCCCGCATCCTCCAGCACCTCTCCCGTCTCGTCAGTGATAAAGGAGGAGCCGTAGAACACCAGAGCGGAGGACTGGTTATTGTTTTCCTTTGCGGGACTTACCCTTTCCTCCCCGATGCGGTTCGCGGCAATCACAGGCACCACGTTGGCCGCCGCGTGTCCCTGCATGCAGCGCCGCCAGTGAGGCATGCTGTCGCATTCTATAATGGGTTCGGAACCGATCGCAGTCGGATAAAACAGAAGCTGGGCACCCATGAGCGCCATACATCTTGCGGCCTCCGGGAACCATTGATCCCAGCAGATTCCTACGCCGATCCTGCCGTAAGCGGTATCCCACACCCTGAAGCCCGTGTCTCCGGGAGTAAAATAAAACTTCTCCTGATAAAAGTGGTCATCGGGAATATGGGTCTTGCGGTAAACACCCAGAATCTGTCCATCTGCGTCAATAACCGCCACGGAATTATAAGTCACACTGCCGTCTCTCTCAAAAAAACTGACGGGCAGAACCACCTTCAGCTCCGCCGCAAGTTTTTTAAAATGCTGCACCGCCTGGTTTTCCTCCGGAGTCCTCGCCAGTCGGTAAGATTCATAATTTCTCTCCTGGCAGAAATACCACGTTTCAAAAAGCTCCGGCAGCAGAACGATCTGAGCCCCCGAAGCCGCAGCCTTGCGCACCGCATGGTCTGCCGCTTTTATATTTTCTTCCACGGAACGGCTGCAGTACATCTGCACCGCCGCCACTGTCACATTCTTCATTCTTCTTTCCCTTCCTGTACCTGCTTTTTGAATTTCGGATTCATGGCTCCATACCCGCTGTGGCTTCGCTTACATTTCCAACCGGAATCTTCAGTTCAAACTCTTCATAAGGTACGGTTACCTCCTGAAAACCTGCGGCCCAGCACGCTAAAAGATAAGGCTCAAAGTAAAATCTTATACCCTTTTCCGTCAAATAGAAGGAAGACTCCAGGTCTGTCAGCTCCCTGACCGTATCCGGTGCATCCGACCAGTAATATCCGGAATCCGGGTTTGCCAGAATTTCTTTTTCAAAATACTTTGTGACAATATCCTTTAATTCCTCTTCATTGTTTGCAATGACATCCTCAAGCACAAGCCTTTCACCTGTCTGCAGATCAAAAGTATAGCCTATCCGATAGAGCATACCATGCATACCGCCCTGATAATCGTCCTCCGACTGATAAAAGCTTAGATAGTGGTTGTCAAAATAAGATATTTCCGAAAATTCGCTGGCATAGTAACGGTAAAATATCCATTCTTCCTCTTCCGCATCCTCCGCCTCTGACTCCGACTCCTCTTCATCCCACTCCATCGGAATTTCCAGTAAATCTTTTTCATAATCAATATTCTGTCTTTGATCTTCCGCCAGATATTTATTTATTTTGTCAGCTCCCGGGAAACGGTCATCCACTTTAAGCCATTTCAGATCTATTTTCATATTCACCGTCAGATTCTTCACCTTACGGTTAAGTTCCTCCTGATAAACCTCCATTGTTCCCACTTCACTGATGCCGCTGTCAAAGAGAGCTTCCCCCAGAATTTCCTCTTTTGAGGGATCTTCCACATTTCTTCGCATCAGATACAGATTATAATCCATCTCTTTTACATAATATAAATATCCGTTCTTCACGACGGTATCCATTATATCCTGCTGCCAGACCTTGCTTTGCTCCCGCTTACAGATAACACTCCTCTCACCTGTTTCCGGCGAAATCTTTTCATAAACATACTGTACCTGTCCTTCTTCGGAAACTTCGGACACCGTATAAACATAATCTTCATCCATGGTGATGACGGTAACCCCGGAATCCGGCATGGAACAGTCCACAAATTCTCTGCCTTCCAGAGTTTCCGCATCCACCAGATAACTTCCTTCACCATATGATGAAATCAGCAGATATCTGCTGTTAGAAGCATTATAATAATTGCCGAACTGCGACATATCAAGCAGTTCTCCCGTTCCAGGAATCACTTTCATCAGTTTATACTTCTCCTCAAGCTTGTTATACCCATATATGGCATAGCCGAATTTTTTTATGCTCTCTGAGGCAAGAAGAACTCTATAACCATTGTCATAATAACTAATTTTTGTACTCTCTTCCGGAAAACCGTCTGCACCCTCCATCTCTTCCCTGTTTATAGCTTCGGAAAGGGTTCCATCTTCATAGACCTTATAACATACCGTACTGTCTCTGTTAGCCACATATAATATTCCATCCTGCAGCAGCATACTATGACCGGCGAACTCTGCCACTTTTTCATGACCTGTCCCGTCCGTACGTATGACGGAAAGTACCTTCGCACCGTATGCCCACTGCTCAACAAAATATATTTTGTCATCCAGCAGCAGAGCGCTTCCCTGGAAATATATATACATCTTATCATCATCGCACAATTCCGTATTTTCCCACAGAATTTCGGATTCCCCGGTCTCTTTGTCAATCTTCACCAGCCTGAGGGTACCGCAGATATAAATATAGTCTTCATCCTCCTGAATCACGCAGCTTTTCCGGTCCTCCGGATATAGGGGCTTTTCCTGCCGGACAGCCGTCTCTTCAGAGTTTGCCGCCTCTTCAGGATTTGCTGTCTCTTCAGGGCCTGCCGTCTCTTCGGTGCTTACCGTTTCTTCAGGACTTACCGTTACAGGCTGCTCTGCTCCCCGGTTCTCTGTATTTTCACATCCTGTCAAAAATACTGTCAAAAAGAAGGACAGTGCAATTAATATGTTTTTCATTTTTCCACCGTTTCTTTCGTAAAAACTTATTAAATAAAACAGTGCCCCGGTATCTGCTGGGTAATGCAGTGAATGTTTCCGCCGCCGATCAAAATGTCCCTGGCGTAAATCTGTACCACTTCCCGCTCCGGAAAGAGTCCTTGCAGTATCTCTTTTGCAGTCTCATCCGCCGGGTCGCCGAATCCCGGCATAATGATATTCCCATTGGAAATATAAAAATTCACATAGGACGCCGCCAGCCTTTCCCCCGGCCTGCGGGTGGGCTTGTTCCAGCATTCATCCAGCCCCCTGCACTCCTCCTCAGTCATCAGCACCGGCTTCGGCAGGGGCAGTTTGTGCACCCTGATATGTCTGCCTTTTGAATCTGTGGCCTGCTCCAGATACTCCAGGCATGCCCCGGACATGGCATATTGCGGATCACTCTCGTCATCTGTCCAGGCCAGCACAACCTCTCCCGGCGCCACAAAAGCACAAATGTTATCCACATGCTCGTTGGTCTCATCCTGATAAATTCCACAGGGCAGCCACAGGACTGTGGACAGATTCAGATATTCCTTCAGGATACCCTCGATTTCCTCCCTGGATCTATCCGGATTCCGCCCCTTGCTCATAAGACAGCTCTCCGTCACCATGCCCGTACCTTCTCCATCCACATGGATGGAACCGCCCTCCAGAATAAAGTCCCTCTTGCAATATACATCCTTATCCAGAAGGTCACAAAGCTTTCTTGCCATCCTGTTATCCTTATCCCAGGGAAAATAGAGCCCGTCAACGAGGCCGCCCCAGGCGTTAAAGCCCCAGTCAATACCGCGTACTTCCCCCCGGCCGTTTTTGACAAAGGTGGGGGCATAATCTCTGGCCCAGGCATCATTACTGCTCATCTCCACCACCCGGACCTGTTCCGGCAGCATGGCCCTTGCATTGTCATACTGAGCCTCACTTGCGCACACCGTCACTTTTTCAGACCGTGCTATGGCCTCCGCCACACGGGCAAAGGCTCTGCGGGCGGCATATCCGCCGTACTGCCAGGAGTCCGGACGCTCCGGAAATATCATGATACAGCCCTCGTGAGGCTCATATTCCGCCGGCATGCGAAAGCCGTCCGCCGCCGGTGTGGATTCCGTGATGATCTTCATTTTTCCTCCAAATTAATAATATTTTAGAAAATTTAGAATTTCTTCCAGGTTATGACATAATTTTGACACATTTATAGTGTATGATAAATATATAAACAAATGGAGCTGTTGAGTTTTAACAATATGGTTAGAGTTCTGTCAGCTTCGACTAAATATAATCCTGCTGCTGCAGGTTCAAAAATGCGCCTTTTACAGGCGCATTTTAAAATCCCCATAGCCAAACTGTCTGACTGTCCTGTACTCTCCGGCCTTATCCCGCAGCACAATGTCCGGCAGAGGCATACCGTTAAAAGTGTTGTTCTTTACCATGGAATAAATCGCCATGTCCTCAAATACCAGCCTGTCCCCTTCCTTCAGCGGCGTACCAAAAGAGTATTCTCCTATGATATCTCCCGCCAGGCAGGTAGGCCCGCCCAGACGATAGGTAAACGGCTTCTCCCCCGGCTGCCCGCTTCCCTGAAGGACCGGCCTATATGGCATCTCCAGAACATCCGGCATATGACAGGCGGCGGAAGTATCCAAAATAGCATTTTCTCCCTGTATCTCCAGCACGCTGCACACCAGAAAACCCGCATTCAATGCAACTGCTTCCCCCGGCTCCAGGTAGACCGTCAGGCCATACTTCTCCTGCATCCTCCTGATACATCTCTCCAGCCTGGGGATATCATAGCCCTCTCTTGTAATATGGTGTCCTCCGCCGAAATTAATCCATTTCATCCCCGGCAGATATTCGCCGAATCGTTCCTCCACCGCATCCAGAGTTTTTTCCAAGGCATCAGAATCCTGCTCGCAGAGCGTGTGAAAATGCAGCCCGTCCAGCATCTGCAGCAGGTTCTCCGGCTCACGGCTCTTCTCTGACCGTCTCTGTGCCGCACTGCCCGCCTTCTTCGCCGGGAAAACAGGTTTTTCCGCACCTTCCGCAAATTTTTCTTTCGTCACCCCCAGACGAGAGCCCGGGGCACAGGGGTCATAGATTGCATGGCCCTCCTGGGTGGAACACTCCGGGTTGATGCGCAGGCCGATGTTCTTTCCGGCCGCTTTGGCCTGAATCCCGAATTTTTCCACCTGCTTCCAGGAATTGAAGACAATATGATCACAGTATTCCAGAATTTCATCAAAGTCCTGCTGCCGGTATGCAGGAGAAAAGATATGGTTCTCCGGCTTCCGCCCGGACGCCGCCAGAGGCCTGCACATCTCCTCCGCACACAGCCTTGCCTCGTACAGTCCGCTGGCCGTCGCACCGCAGAGATACTCACCTATCAGAGGATAGAGTGCATACATGGAAAATGCCTTCTGGGCAAGCAGGATTCTAGCCCCCGTACGCTCCATGACTCCCCGCAGTATTTTTAAATTATCCTCTATCAGCCCTTCCTCTATCACATAGCATGGCGTAGGCAGTTCAAACCATTTCAACCTTATACCCCCTGCCCGCTTCGGCAGGCATCCGTTTCTTCAGCCTTTTTCAGGCAGCCATCTGCACAATGACTCCTCCAGCTTTTTGAAGTTAATGGGCTTCGAAATATGCTCATTCATGCCTGCTTCCAGAGATGCCTGAACATCTTCCGCAAAGGCATTGGCGGACATGGCAATAATCGGCACTTCCTTTGTGTATATCCGATTCAGTTCACGGATAGCTCTCGTCGCCTCGCAGCCGTTCATAACGGGCATCTGTATATCCATAAACACAAGATTATAATACCAGTCTTCCGCAGCAGCCATCACTTCAACGGCGTCCTTTCCATTCCACGCCTGCTGAACCTCCAGCCCCGTCATCTCCAGAATTTCACGGATAATGTTGGCGTTTGACTCGTTATCCTCCACCATCAGCACTCTGTACCCGCTGAAATCTTTCTCCGTCAGAGACTGGATAGGGGATTTCGCATCCTCCGTCGCCTCACCCGTTATGACCTGAAGCAGATGGATCAGCTGGGACTTTGAGTCAGGTCTGGTGATAAATGCGACCGTGCCTGCTGCCCGTGCCTCCGTCTCAATATCGGACCAGCCTGAGTCCGAACTAACAACGATTGCGGTAGAGCCGTCGGTAAGGTCATGAATTTCCTTTATCACATCCACAAGCGCCGCCTCGTCCACTGTATCACGGCCGAGAATCACCGCGCAGTAATCACCGGCGTCCCGGCGTTTTGTGAGCAGTTCCACAGCCTCCCTGTCCGTCAGCACCCACTCACCCCGTACACCCAGCCCGGTCAGCGCGCTGCAGACGGATTTACACAGAGCTTCATCGCTGTTCACCACCAGAACCGTTGAATCCGCAAGCTGCGGGAATATGACGACTTCCTCCTCCAGCAGCTTTAAGAAGATTTTGACCGTAATCTTTGTCCCTTTATCCGGCTCGCTCTTGACGTGAATGCTGCCGTTCATCATCCGGACAATGTTATTTGTGATCGCCAGCCCAAGGCCGCTTCCATGAACCTTCTCCACACGGCGGTCCTTTGCACGCACAAAGGGCTCAAACAAATGTTCCACCAGTTCCGGCTCCATCCCGATGCCGTTGTCCTCAACAACAATCTCGTAACAGCCTATGCCCTGTTTATTGCTGGGTTTCTCCTCCAGGGTCATGCTGATCTTGCCTTCATCCATGGTGTATTTCACTGCGTTGTCCACCAGATTCACGATAATCTGGTCAATGCGCCGTCTGTCACCCAGGGCCTTCTCATGCTCAATATTGAGAATCTTAACCGAAAACTCATGCTCTGTTTCCTTCATTCGCATGTCCAGTATGATACCCAGGTTCTCAAATATCTCTGCCAGGTCAACCTCCTCCTCCTGGAGTCTCATTTTCCCGGACTCAATCATACTCATGTCAAGTATCTCATCCACAAGGGACAACAGATACTTACTGGAAACAGATATTTTCCTCAGACACTCTGTCACCCGCTCCTTGTTATCCTGATGCTTTTCCGCTATAGCCGTCATACCGATAATAGTATTCATTGGGGTACGGATATCATGGCTGATCTGAGCCATAAATTCAGACTTTGCGGAGTTGGCACGGTTTGCCACATCATATGCCTCCTGCAAAGCTTCCTGCTGTCTGGCCTCCGCCTGCTTCTGGGCAGTGATATCCTTGATATTCATTATAGCAAGAATATCTCCGCTCTCTTTATCCTCCACAAGCAGTGCCGTATTCCTGAGTGTAGCCTTAGCTTCACCTCCCAGAACCGTATCAAATTCCATTTCCAGCCGCTGCTCGCCCCTATGATAGGCATCCAGCATATTTTCTCTGTTATACATCTGCAGAAAGCTCTCTCTTGAACCTTCAAGTACCTTCTGTTCGCTCCACTTTTCAGCAAATTCGTCAAAACAACAGGGCGCAGTCAGACCCAGCATCTGAAGCATGGGATATTGCTCTTCGTCGGTGATCCCGTAAAATTCCTTCTCTATCCGGTTCTTTGTCAGGTTAACATAATAGACAAAAAGCGCACCGGACATGGCTGCCAGCCAGAACTGCTCCCGGTTATGGTCTCCTGACAGCTTACCGGACATCGCCGCCTGCAGATTCCTGGCTCCCAGATACACACAGTAAAGCTTATCGTACTGGTCAAAGGTCGGCGTCAGCACAATGCGGTGCAGATCCCAGCTGCCGTTTTTCTGATGCAGGCGTATGTCGAAAGAGACCTCCTCCCTGAGAGTTTTCAGATTTTGGGGAGCCATATACTGCTCAAAGACCGGCCGCTCGCTTTCGCTGATCCGATTGTCGATATAATCATTGAAGGCTTCCCTGTAGGAAAGTTCCGTACTGCTTCTTTCCGGCTCATTCCTGTCATGGAGAATAACTACCGTGCCCGTCAGCATATTAATTTCCCACACGATGTCCATAAAAGCCGTCATGTTCTGAAAAAGCCCATGATTGTAGTCATGCAGATTCATGTTCGATTCTTTTTCCGTCAATCCAAAATTATTCATCTCATTCATATCGTCTCTTCCCATTCCACCATAATCTCTTCACAGGTATCGACATCTATATTCTCTACCGCCTCCAGCAGCCGCCTGAAAAGCTCACCCTGCTTTCCGCTGTAGGAATATTCTTTCATAGCATCGGCCACTTCCTCCATCTGGTCCATGTCCAGCTCATCTATGGCTGCTCTCATATCTGCGAACAGTTCCTTCAGCCTTTCCCCGGGAATTTCTCCCTTGTCTCCCTTTGTCTCCTCCTCGCCGCAGAAGGGAGCAAGAACCGGCATATATGCCATGTACTCCGCAAGCATCTCGTCCGTGCACTCATGAATCTTTGCGGCATCCTTTTTGTTGCCTGCTTCCTCCAGAGCAGCCGCCTTCTCCGAAAGAGACATGGCTCCGATCTGCCTGGCAGCGCTCTTTAAGGCGTGCACTTCTATAGTATATGCACTCCAGTCTCCGCTCTCCTCCGCGCCTTTGATCTGCTTACACTTTTTCTCAATCACCCGGTAAAAGTCTTTCAGCACCGCCCAGAACAGCTTCTCACTGCCCAGCATACTGATTGCCGTCTCCGTGTCCAGATTTCCTACTACGACTTTGCCTTCCTTTTTATCATCTGTTTCTTCCTTCGAAAAGTCAATGACAGATTTGTTCGTTCTCACAATCTTTTCCGCCGGAATCCACTGGGCAACCTTCGAAATCAACACCTTCAATTCCACGGGCTTCGCAATAAAATCATTCATGCCCTCCTCCAGAAACACTTCTCTGGTGCCATTCATGGCATTGGCGGTCAGCGCGATGATCGGTACAT
>JAIDME010000516.1 GCA_029050705.1 Acetatifactor sp. | reverse complement strand
CTGTCCCGCCCCAGATTTACCAGAGCTGCGGCGATAACATGGGGAAGGTGACTGATTGCCGCTGTGACATAATCATGTCTGCGGTAGTCCAGAATAAGGGGAATCGCACCCATCTGCACCGTCAGATCCCGGTATGCCGTCACCTTTTCCCCTGGGACGGAAGGCGTGGGAGTCAGAATGTAATAGGCATTTTCCAGCAGGGCGGATTTTGAGTTGACATAGCCTGTCCGTTCGCTGCCTGCCATAGGGTGGCCGCCGATGAAGCAGTGTTCCAGGCCTGCTTCACGGATGGCGTTGTGGATGGTGGACTTAACGCTGCCAACATCAGTCAGCAGACATTTTTCAGGAAGCACTTTTTTTACGGCGGCAAGGTTGGCATCATTTTTCTGTACCGGTGCGCACAGGAATATGTAATCGCAGTCCGAAAAACTCTCGTCGATGGCGGGAGCAATGACATCCGCCACGGCATCCTGTCTTGCAAGGCGGAGCGTTTCGGAATTCACATCATAGGCTACAATTTTAATATGGTGGTTATATTCTTTCAGAGCTCCGGCGATGGAACCGCCAATCAGTCCAAGGCCGATAAAACCGCAGGTCAGTTCAGACATGTGGGCCTCCTCATTTTATTATATTAGGATTCTTGCCCTACTATAGCATTTCAACGCACGAAATTCAAGAATGAAAATGTTTCAACAATAGCTTGTAAAATAGACAATTGTTTAGTAAAATAGACACATGGGAGTTTATAGTCCGTTTATAGGATGTACCAAATGCCCAAAATACTGCATAATTGGAGGAACCTATATGAAAGTTTACACAACCGACAAGATTCGCAATGTGGTACTGTTAGGTCACGGCGGAAGCGGCAAGACGAGCCTGGTGGAGGCCATGGCTTATCTGTCCGGAATTACTTCGAGAATGGGCAAGGTGGCTGATAAAAATACCATAAGCGATTACGACAAGGAAGAGCAGAAGCGTCAGTTCTCAATCAATACCTCCGTTGTTCCGATTGAATGGGATGGGTACAAGATTAATATCATGGATACTCCCGGTTATTTTGATTTTGTGGGCGAGGTGGAGGAGGCGGTCAGCGCCGCGGGAGCTGCTATCATCGTGGTGAACGGCAAGGCCGGTATTGAGGTGGGTGCCCAGAAAGCGTGGGAGCTCTGTGAGAAATACAAACTGCCCAGAATGATCTATGTATCAAACATGGATGTGGACAACGCTTCCTTCCGCCAGGTGGTGGAGGATATGACTGCCGCATACGGCAAGAAGATGGCGCCTTTTAACCTGCCCATCCGTGAAAGCGAAAAGTTCGTGGGCTATGTCAATGTAATTGCTGAGACAGGAAACCGTTGGCAGGGCAAGGAAGTGGTTCCCTGTGAGGTGCCTGAGTATAATAAGGCAAATCTGCAGATCTGCCGTGACACGCTGATGGAAGCGGTGGCGGAGACCAGTGAGGAGATGATGGAGCGCTACTTCGGCGGTGAGACCTTCTCGGAGGCAGAGATCAGAGCGGCGCTTCGGACCAACGTATGCGACTGCAGCATCGTTCCCATGACCATGGGTTCCAACGTGCTGTGCCAGGGAGTCTACACGCTGCTGGATGATATTGTGAAATATTTTCCCAGCCCTGAGAACAGACAGGTGGCCGGCATTAACATGAAGACCAATGAGATCTACAACGCAGACTATGACTTCTCCAAGGCGAAATCCGCTTACATCTGGAAGACAGTTGTAGATCCCTTTATCGGCAAGTACTCTCTGATCAAGGTAAATTCCGGCGTATTGAAGACGGATGACCTGATCTATAACGTTGACAGGGATATTGAGGAGAAGATCGGAAAGCTTTATGTACTTCAGGGCAACAAACCCATCGAGGTGCCCGAGCTTCACGCCGGAGATATCGGCGCATTGGCAAAGCTGACGGCAGCAAGAACCGGCAACAGCCTGTCCACTAAAGCAACCACCATCAAATTCGGTAAATTTGAGCTTTCAACGCCCTATACATATATGCGTTACAAGCCGAAGAACAAGGCTGATGTGGATAAAATATCCCAGGCGCTGCAGAAGATAGGGCACGAGGATCTTACCATGAAGACCGTAAATGATGCCGAGAACCGTCAGACACTGATTTACGGCATGGGAGATCAGCATCTTGAAATTATTGTCAGCAGACTGCTGAACGAATACAAGGTGGAGGTAGAACTGTCCAGGCCCAAGGTGGCTTACCGTGAGACCATCAAAAAACAGTCCGATGTGGAATACAAGTATAAGAAGCAGACGGGCGGACACGGTCAGTACGGTCATGTGAAGATGCGTTTCAGTCCCTCCGATGATCTGGAGCAGTCCTATGTGTTTGAACAGGAAGTGGTCGGCGGAGCGGTTCCCAAGAACTATTATCCGGCAGTGGAAAAGGGCTTGCAGGAATCCGTTCAGAAGGGGCCTTTGGCGGCATACCCCGTGGTTGGCGTAAAGGCGGTTCTGTATGACGGTTCCTATCATCCGGTAGATTCTTCCGAACAGGCGTTTAAGATGGCTACGGTTCAGGCA
>JAIDME010000515.1 GCA_029050705.1 Acetatifactor sp. | reverse complement strand
GCCATGGAAATTGCGGCGGTCTGCCTTTTGATTGGCATTTTCGCCTGGAAATTGATGTAGGTTATGAGGAGTTTGGTATGGGCGAGAGCAGAAAGCTTGTCCTGATAGATGGGCACAGCATCCTGAACAGAGCATTTTACGGGCTTCCTGAGCTGACTAACGCCCAGGGGCTGCACACGAATGCGGTTTATGGATTTTTGAATATCATGTTCAAGATTTTGGAGGAGGAGAGGCCGGATTATCTGGCGGTGGCCTTTGATGTTCATGCGCCCACTTTCCGTCATGAAATGTATGAAGCGTATAAGGGAACCAGGAAGTCCATGCCGGAGGAACTGCGTGAACAGGTGCCGGTGATGAAGGATGTTCTGAAGGCTATGGGTGTGGTCATCATGGAGCAGGCCGGGCTTGAAGCGGACGATATCCTGGGCACTTTGGCGAAGAAGGCTCAGAGCGCAGGCATAGAAGTATCGCTGGTGTCCGGGGACAGGGATCTTCTGCAGATCGCGGATGAGCATATTAAGATTCGGATTCCCAAGACAAAAATGGGAAGGACGGAGATTGAGGATTATTATCCCACGGATGTGGTTGAGGCGTATGGAGTGACGCCGCTGCAGTTTATTGAGCTGAAGGCACTGATGGGGGACACTGCTGATAATATTCCGGGCGTGCCCAAGGTGGGGCAGAAGACTGCCGCAGAGCTGATGGGGCAGTACGGATCCCTGGACGGGATTTATGCCCATGTGGAGGAGATTACAAAAAAGAGTATCAGGGAGTCCCTGATTGAAAACAGGGATTTGGCGGATCTGAGTAAGATCCTTGCCACCATCCGGATTGACTGTGATGTGGAGTTGGACTATGAAGCGGCGAAGGCGGAGGGTTATTATACTCCGGAGGCTTATCAGATGTTTAAGCGGCTGGAGTTCAAAAATATGCTGAACCGTTTTGAAAACGGTGAAAAAGGGGAAGAAAGCAGGGAATTGACAAAATCCTTTGTGAAGATCAACGGGGAGAAGGAATTTCTGGATAAGCTGAAACGTTTGGAGGACAATGAGGAGACGGGGCTGTTTCTGGCGGTGGAGAGCGGAAGCCTTCTGGGCATTGCGGTAAGCGTTCGGGAGGGAGAAACTTTTTTCCTGGCAGTGAGGGAGCCGGAGAACGAGCAGTTGTCTCTGTTTGATGATAAGTCCGCGGAAAACGGTGCAGCAAACGTGGAGGAGCTTGAAAAGGCACTGCGGAAGCTGTCAGGCAGAGTCAGAATTTACACCTTTGACATTAAAGGACAGTATAGGTTTCTGGAACGGGATACAACGGAAAGGTATTTTGATATTCTGATCGGCGCATATCTTTTGAACCCTTTAAAGAGTGATTATGATGTGGAGACCATAGCGTCGGAGCATCTCGGGCTGATGATACCCGGCAGGACGGAATTGCTTGGAAAGCTTAAGGCAAGGGAGGCAATGCGACAGGAGCCGGATAAATTTGCAGAATACTGTTGTTATGGAGCTTATGTGTCGCTTCATACGGCGCGGGTGCTTGAGGACAAATTGCAGGAAGCCGGCATGAGCAGGCTGATGAAGGAGATTGAAATGCCTCTGTCTCTGGTGCTGTATGATATGGAGAGGGAGGGCGTGGAGGTGCGCCGGGAGGAACTGAAAGCTTACGGCGACGCGCTGGTTGAAAGAATTGAGGAGCTTGAAAAGACCATCCATACTCAGGCGGGAGTGGAGTTCAATATCAATTCTCCGAAACAGCTGGGAGAGGTGTTGTTTGAAAACATGAAGCTTCCCGGCGGGAAGAAGACAAAAACGGGGTACTCCACGGCAGCAGATGTGCTGGAGAAGCTCTCGGAGGATTACCCGATCGTCAATGATATTCTGGAATACAGGACCCTGACAAAACTGAAGTCCACCTACGCAGACGGACTGGCAGTGTATATAAGTGAAGACAACAGAATCCATACTAATTTCAACCAGACCATCACGGCTACAGGGCGTATCAGTTCCACGGAGCCAAATCTGCAGAATATTCCCATGCGTATGGAACTGGGCAGGCGGATCCGCAAAGTGTTTGTACCCAGGACAGGGTATGAGTTTATGGATGCGGATTATTCCCAGATTGAACTGCGGGTGCTGGCTCACATGTCGGGCGACGAACAGCTGATCGAGGCCTACCGCATGGAGCAGGACATTCACAGGATTACGGCGGCGAAGGTATTTCACACTCCTTTTGAAGAAGTTACGGATCTGCAGCGCCGGAATGCAAAGGCAGTGAACTTTGGTATTGTCTACGGCATCAGCTCCTTCGGACTGAGCCAGGATCTGAGCATCAGCCGAAAAGAGGCGGCGGAATATATCGAGCAGTATTTTGCAACTTATCCCAAGGTGAAGGAATTTTTGGATAAGCTGGTCCGGGATGCGAAGGAGCAGGGGTATATCACTACCATGTTCGGCAGGCGCAGGCCCGTTCCCGAACTTTCTTCTTCAAACTTCATGCAGCGTTCCTTCGGAGAGAGAGTAGCCATGAATTCGCCTATTCAGGGTTCGGCAGCCGACATTATCAAGATTGCAATGATACGGGTGTGGAAGGCACTGCGGGATGCTGACCTGAAGTCCAGATTAATTTTACAGGTGCATGATGAGCTTGTCATTGAGACTGCGCTGGAAGAAGAAGAGCAGGTGAGGCGGATTCTCACAGAGAACATGAAGACGGCGGCGGATCTTGCCGTGACACTGGAGATAGACCTGCACACGGGGGAGAACTGGTATGAGGCAAAATAGCCCAAAGTTCATAGGTATCACCGGAGGAATCGGGGCAGGGAAAACAGAAATATTAAGTTATATCAGAAAGCATTACAAGTGTGAGATCTATCTGGCGGACAGCATAGCCCATGAAGTGAAGGAGCCGGGAACGGACTGTTACCGGGAACTGGTGGCGCTGCTTGGGGAAGATATTACAGGACCGGACGGGCGGATTGACAAGAGCAGGATGGCGGGAAAAATCTTTTCTGACGGGGAACTGCTGGAGCAGGTCAACGAAATCATCCATCCGGCGGTGAAAAGGTATCTGCTGGAGCATTTGGAGAAGGCGCGGCAGGAGGGCACGGCAGAGCTGTTTTTCGTGGAGGCGGCACTGCTCATAGAGTGCGGTTATAGAGCGCTGGCGGATGAAATGTGGTATGTTTATGCGGACGAGGGGACCAGGAGAAAACGCCTGAGACAGTCCAGAGGGTACAGCGGGGAGCGTATTGACGGCATCATGTCAAGTCAGCTATCGGAGGAACAGTTCAGAGAAAACTGTGATTTTGTGATAGACAACAGCGGAACGCCGGCAGAGAGCTTTGCACAAATAGACAAAAAACTGGAGGCTTATACATGGCAGGAGTAAGAGAAGGTCAGGGACAGCTGGTGTTTGGGCTGGATATTGGGACCAGAAGCATTGTAGGTACGGTAGGGTATCTCAGCGGCGGGAAATTTCATGTGCTGGCACAGCATTCCA
>JAIDME010000514.1 GCA_029050705.1 Acetatifactor sp. | reverse complement strand
GTATACGCTTTTGTCTCTTGTGCTGCTGGTGGTCTGGAGCCTGATACAGGGCAGGGCGTGTCCACAGATACCGGGGGCAGACGAAGCGTCCGTACAGGATGACCTGCCGCAGGGAAAAGCAGCAGCTTATCGAATTGCGGTTTATCTTGCGCTTTTTTTGCTGTGTCTGCTTGCAGTAGCGCATATTTTACCGTGGCAGGCGGTCTTTTTTGCAGTGATCATCATGGTATTTGTATCTGACAGGCAGGTATTTGTAAAAGTAGATTATTCCCTGCTTCTTACATTTACCGGATTTTTTGTTTTTGTCGGGAATGTGGGGAGAATTCCTGCGTTCCGGGATTTCCTGCAGGATATGATCGCAGGCAGAGAGGTCTATACGTCTGTCATGGTAAGCCAGATCATCAGCAATGTACCGGCAGCGTTGCTTTTATCCGGTTTTACGGAAGATTATGAAGGGCTTATTGTGGGTACGAACCTGGGAGGCCTTGGGACTCTGATCGCATCCATGGCGAGTTTGATCTCATACAAGTATGTGGCAAAAGAGACAAAGGGCTATAAAAGAAAATATATTTTGCTTTTCACGATGGGCAATATTTTCTTTTTAGCAGCGCTTGTCTTAATGAATATTCTGCTGGGGGGTTAGGGTATGTTACAGCTGTGTTCAAGCTCCTCAATCCGTTGGCTCACCGTCGGATGGCTATAGGTAAGCATGACAAGCAAGGGATGGGGTGAAAGGCAGACAAAGGAATTGCGCGCCAATACTTTGAGGGCGGAAATCAAAGCACCGCCGCAGCCCCTTTCCTTTGCAAAACGGTCTGCACGGTACTCAAAACGGCGGGACAGAGCTGAGGAAAACAGTCCCAGAAAAGGAGACAGGAAAGAAAGGCATACAGTCCCGAGAAGGTAAAACGCAAACCCATAGTTTACCCTGTCAAAGCCGAAATAACCGTAAATGCCCGGAACAGACACCAAAGCCCAGACCAGCAGCACCATCACTACCAGATTGACAAGGCTCATCATCTGCATCATCAGATTATCTTTATGCTTATTGTGACCCATTTCATGGGCAAAGACCGCCACTATTTCGTCCGCTGACATCTGCTCCAGAAGCGTATCGTACAGAACAATGGTCTTAGTGCTGCCGAAACCGCTGAAATAAGCATTTGCCTTGGTGGATCGCCTGGAACCGTCCATCACCTTGATCTCTTTGACAGTGCAGCCGTTTTCCTCCAGCAGTCTGCACAGTCTGTCCCTGAGTTCTCCCTCCGGCAGGGGTTCAAATTTATTGAATATTTTTGAAAACACCGGATAGAGGAACACCATCAGTAGAAGCAGCAGAAAGGCAATGCCGGTAAATACGGGAATCATCCAGTTTCCCAGCATCTTGTGAAGCCAAATGAACAGACAGCAAAGTCCGCACATCACCGCCAGATCGATCACTACATTTTTGATCCGGTCGAGGAAAAAAGTTTTCTTTGTCATCTTATTGAAACCGTACTTTTGTTCCACCACCATGGAATTTACATAGTCGCAGGGAACCGCAACAAGCAGTTCCACAAGCATATCTGCGACCAGAACCACAATGGCAGCAGCATAGTCTCCCCCGGGCGACAGCGCCCACACAATCCAGGCGTATGCGTCAAGTCCCAGCATCAGATAGACGGTCAGGTAGGTCAGCAGATGCCTTACGAAGAAAAGCAGAGTCTTTTCTTTATAGTATTGGAGCCATTTACGGTAGGCCGGCTTGTCATATACATCTGCCACATTTCCGGGAATTTCCCGTTCCGCTGATTTCATCTCCAGCCACTTCATAAATGTCTGAAAGAAAAAAGTCAGAGTAACCACAATTACCGCGATAAATTTATAATTCATTTTTATCCTGCCTCCACTATATTTTAATGCGAGTATAGTATTATTATAATCCGGAATCTCATTTAATACAATGACTGATTTTGATCCGGGTTTCGTTATGATGTAATTAATTTTTATGGTTTATTATGAAATGTATCCTGGGATTTTCCAGGCATGCGCTGTATACTGCCTTTCTAAAAGCGTTGGCATAGCATCCCAGATAGTCTTCCAGAGCTTCTTCATGCAGGAGCCGGATTTCGGCTTCCTCTTGTATATCCGTGAGGCAGTCGTATAGGGCGTCCAGATTCCGGCCATACCAATCCGGAAGCTGAAGGGAACCGGCTAACGTGTTGTGGAGCGTTTCTTTGTTTGTGATTTTGTTTCCGTCTAATATACAAATAAGCATGTCTATGGTTAATCTCCGTTTTCATTATGATATTCAGGGATCCGCTTCACCATACAGAAGTTCAAAGCTTTGATAATGGTCTTCCGTATAGTATATCAGGCCGTCATTAGAGAATACAATGCGCTTGGAGCCTCGCGTGTCGGCACCCAGAGTATCTATGTCACACTCGGTATAGCTGCGGCCTTCCTGCTGCGGCAAGAGCCCCTCGTAATTGCCGAAATAGCTTCCGCCGATGCACATGCCCGGTGCAAAGGGTTCCAGAGAACCGCCGGTCCAGCCCAGTTTTTCTGCCTCTTTTTTGGTAATGAAATTAGGAGGCAGATGTCCGTATAGATGAATGTATAATGCCACGTCCTCCTTGGAAGTATAGGAACCGTCAGCGTTTACGGACGATTCCGTGACAGATGTCCCGGGCATCTGTGGTATTACCTGACTGCAGCCCACTGACATAAAAAGCAGCAGCCACATTATAAGCAGGCATAGTCTTTTTTTCACTTTTGTCCTCCCTTGCGTGCTCTGACACGCATTGCTTTTCCGTTATTTCTGTTTCAATTTTGTGGTATCAGGACGGCTTTGTCAATAAGAACAAAGGGATTCTGTTAAAATTTTGTAGGAAAAAAATGATTTATATGATATCATTTATCATATCAGCCTGTAGGAAGAGTAAAAAAAGTTAATTGCAGAAACGGGAAATGGCGGCGTCGGCAGGATAGGGGTATAGGAATGAGAGAGTTATCACAACTGTATTATTTTGAAAAGCTTCTGGAGGAAGCGCATAACGATCTGGTTCGTGAGGGCGTCACAAAAGGGATGCATCCCATCGGAAGTGTCTGTTCGCTGATACCTGAGCCGCTTTTGAATCTGCCGGGATGCTTCTCGGTGAGACTTCGCGCGCCGCGGACAGGGTCTATAGATATCGGTACATATTATATGTCGAGCCTTTTGTGTGAGTGCTGCCGGGCAATACTTGAGAGGGCGGTGGAGGGCGGGTATCAGTTCCTCGACTGCATCATCGCACCGGATGCCTGCTCGCAGATGAATCGGTGTGTGGAAAATATTGAGCATTTGAAATGTATTGAAAAAGAAAACTTTTTTGTCTCCTATTTTGATGCGCCCATGAAATCGGATGACGCTGCGCTCCGCCATTATGTGAGGCAGATGCATACCCATGTTCTCGCACCGTTGCAGGAAAAGCTTAATATTAATATTTCCGATGAGAGCCTTCGGAAAGCAGTGGAACAGCACAATCAGATCTGTGGCCTTTTGCAGGAGATATCAGAGTATCGCAAGGAGGAAAATCCGCGTATCACGGGATACGAGTTTGCAGTCCTGTGTACGGCTTCTTATTGCTGCCCGAAGGAACTTTTGACGGAACGGCTTACATCTGTCGCAGAGGAATTGAGGACAAGAGAAAGCGATGCGAAACCGGCATTTCGCGTGAAGGTGGTTGTCGCCGGTTCCGAGATTGACGATCCGGGACTGATCAGATTGATAGAGGAAGCAGGTGCACGAGTCGTTGCCGACCGTTTTTGTTTTGGTTCATTTCCCGAACGGCTGCCAATCGCGCTGAATGATACCGAGGATGTGCTGACCCAGATCTGCAGACATTATCTCAGGATGGGTAAATGTCCCCGCTATATGAATGCGGAAAAGGTAACGGAGCGTCAGGATTATGTGCGTCAGCTGGTGCAGCAGTATCATGCGGATGGAGTGATCTATCAGCAGATGAAATTCTGCGATTACTGGGGCTATGAGCGCGCCTATGCGTCGAAAAACATGCGGGAAAAGTTCGGAGTGCCGGCACTTTCCATAGACAGACCCTATGTGGCCGGGAACTCAGGGCAGCTGCGGACCAGATTCCAGGCGTTTGTTGAGAGCCTGGAGATCAAGAAGCTGTAGAAGCTAAACATAAGCGGCAAAAATTGCTACAAGCAGCAAAAATGCTATAGGTGGCAATTGGATAGAAAGGCAAGGTAGCGGGTAAATGGGAAAAAAGATGGGGAGTGAGAAACTCGGTTCCTTTTATACAGGCAAAC
>JAIDME010000513.1 GCA_029050705.1 Acetatifactor sp. | reverse complement strand
GAAAAAAGAGCTTGATTACGGGAACATTCCCGAGGAAAAATTCCGACTTGCAAATGCGGACAAGCATATCCGTGATGAAAAGCTGGACACCAAGCCCATCGGATATCTGCATGATGCTTTTAACCGCTTTGCCAAGAACAAGGCCTCCGTCGCTGCGGCAATCATCATCGGCATACTGGTGCTTTACGCCATAGTCGGTCCTTTCATGGTGGATCAGCGCTATATGAATTCCTACGAGACAGATACCTCCATCATCAATTACAAGGAGCTGCGTCCCAAGCTTGCCGTCTTCGAGGGAACCGGCTTCTGGGACGGCTCGAAGATCGTGGAGGCTTCGGAGACTACCTACAATATTTATCTTGCCAAGGAGCAGGAAACCGGCCACAATGTGGTGGAGGAAGTTCTGGATACGGTTGTCATCACGGACAGCTTCGGCCGACAATCCACCATCTATAAATTACGTATTGATACTTATTACTCCATCAAGACCATGATCCAGACCCTGACCACCGCTCAGTATAAGGAGCTTCAGGATTGGCAGGACGAACACGGCATTCAGGTCATTCTCCCTCAGGTGGATGGAGATGTGGTAAACTCGCTCCCTGATGTCTGGTACAAGAGTGATGCCAAGGGTAAAGCCATCCTTGATAAGGCAGGCGCCTTCCAGTACAATTACGTGACCAGGGGAAACGATGATTATTACAGCACAATGCGTCTTGCGGAAGATCCCTATAACCAGGGTGATGAGGAGAAATGCTGGCGCTACGCCAAACGTACCGGCAAGGCTGACACAGGCTATAATTATGTGGTCAGAGTCGATCCCTACAATTATTTCATTTATAAGCATGGCTTTGAACCGTGCTTTACCTTCGGTACAGACTCCCGCGGCTTTGACATTTTCTCTCGTCTGGCCAGCGGCGCACGCTTAAGCTTCCTGCTTGCCATCTGTGTCTCGGCCATCAACCTGACCATCGGAGCGTTCTACGGCGCTGTGGAGGGCTATTATGGCGGCGCTACGGATATGATCATGGAGCGTATCTCTGATATCCTGTCGGGAGTACCTTTTATGGTGGTGACGGTTCTGTTCAAGCTGCACCTTGCCTCAAAGGTGGGGATGATAGGGTCTCTGCTGTTCGCCTTTGTGCTGACGGGATGGATCGGTATGGCTTCCAGCGTCCGTATGCAGTTCTACCGATTTAAGAATCAGGAATACATTCTCTCTGCCAGAACACTGGGAGCCAGAGATTTCCGTATTATGTTCAAACATATATTCCCCAATAGTCTGGGTACGCTTATCACCGGCTGTGTGCTGGTTATTCCGGGTGTCATTTTTTCGGAGACATCACTCTCCTATTTGGGGATCATCAACCTGAGCAGCCGCACTACGTCTTCTATCGGCTCCATGCTGGCGCAAGGTCAGGCTGTTATGACTACATCGCCCCATGTGGTACTGTTCCCGGCAATCTTCATAGGTCTTTTGGAGATCAGCTTCAACCTGTTCGGCAATGGTCTGCGCGACGCATTTAACCCGTCTCTGCGCGGCTCGGAGGATTAAAGATGGAAAATTTTGAAAAGAAAATAATTGTAAAAAACCTGAAAATTTCCTTCCGCACTCAGGGCGGTAAAGTACAGGCCATCCGCGACATAAGCTTTGATCTGAACAAGGGAGAGACACTGGCGCTGGTGGGCGAGTCGGGAAGCGGCAAGTCAGTTACCAACCGCGCCATTATCGGAATACTTGCAGGTAACGCTATCGTTGAGAGCGGCGAGATCATTTATGACGGACAGGATCTCCTCAAGGTTGAGGAGGAGGAGTTCCATAAGATCAGGGGCGACAGGATAGCCATGATCTTCCAGGATCCTATGTCCAGTCTTAATCCTATTATGCGTGTGGGCAAGCAGCTCACCGAGGCCATGCTTTTAAAGGGCAAGGCCAGTCAGAAAAATGCCCGTCATGATTTTAATCGCAGACTCGCCGGCCTGAACAAATATATGGACCTGGCGCAGGGAGAGGGCTCAAAGGAGAAGAACGCTCAGCTCTGCCGCACCTTTGACAACTTCTGTATTTTGTCCACAAAAATGGAGTCGGCCTACAACGCTGCGCATGAGAAAATTGAGGAGATATTGTCCGACATCGATGACCTGCTGTTTCTCATAGAAAAAAAACAGCAGATTGACATCAAGGCGCGTGTCAGGGGCATTGAGAACGATTCCAAAGACGTTTATGCAGACTTTCTCGTAAAAAAGAACTCGGAGCTTCCAGGCCTCGTTACATCCCTGACGCAGACAGTTTCCGCTATGAATGGTAAGAAGGTCGCCGTACCCGAAGGCAGCAGCATTGAGAAGTATCTTCGCAAGATCAAGGAACTTTTGGAGGAGACTCTTCAGGGCGAGACGCCTAACTTCTTCTGTCTGGGTTACTATTGTATGAAAAATCCGAATGCGGACGTGACTTCCACACCGGTGCATGAGCTCAACAAGATGGTTCACGATTATCTGGCGGAAAACTTTATGAACGAGTTTATTGAGACGGCTGCGAAAGGAGTGGCGAAGAGCTTTGAGATCGCCCTCCGGGGCCGTAGGGAGGCCCAGGACTAGCTTGTAGCGGCGATCAGGTACGTTAGCGGCAATGCG
>JAIDME010000512.1 GCA_029050705.1 Acetatifactor sp. | reverse complement strand
GCTTTGTACCGGACAGTTTGGCGGAAGCCCATGTGATTTCAGGGAAGCTGCGGCGGATTTCCTTTTCCAGCGTCTCAATGTCAAGTGCCTCCTTCTTCATTCCCACGATCACATCATTCTCTTTTAAAAAGCTTTGAAACATATCGTCGGTAATCCGGTAATTACCCGACAATTCAATATCCCAGATGAACAGGGAAGACCACATCCAGAAGGCGATGGCAAACAGCAGGCCCCCCACAAAAACCTTTCGCTTCAACAGCTTGGGCAGAAAAAAGGGCAGCCCATATCGTTCCAATATGGCCACCCTGGTTCCAGTCTTCCTGACAATGGGGCGCAGCGCCCGAAATCCTTTCAGGTTGATATTCATGTAATAGACATCCCCTTCCCTGACAATCTTCCAGAGAAGGATACCCTTGTTGCTGCACAGATTCATAAAGCGTTCCGGCGAAAATCCGCTGACACGGATGCGCAGATAGCCTCTGAGATATTTTAAAAACTCGACCATAGTTAGCCTCCATGCTGACACATATCAATCTTTTTCCTCTTCCCGTGAAAAATGCTATATATATCTGACGCAGGCAATACAGCCGCTGATCTTCATATCCTCACTTGTGTAATAATCAATGGAAAGTCCGGTTCCCTCAAAACAGACCTGACAGGTCTTGCCCTGAAGCAGAATAAGCTTCTCCGTGTACTCCAATATCCCCCTGTAATTTTCAATCCAGGCCTCGCGGCTGCCCGTCATGGTTACTTTCATGGCTCCCATGCAGATGTCCTTGGGCAGCTTCAGCGATTCCACAAGAGATTCTTTTCTCTGACCGCTGTTCATTTTAATGTCTCTTTTCTTCATACTCCCATTATATTAGCAGAAGATCGAAACTATGATTGTCACTGTTCAATAATCTCCTTAATAAAGGGAGCTTTCGCCGGAGGTTCCGCTGTTATGGTGCAGGCTGCCAGAAATCTTCTCTCCGCCTCCGCCGCCTTTGCCTGGTCATTTGCATGGATCACGGCAAAGGTCTCTCCGGCCTTCACGGCATCTC
>JAIDME010000511.1 GCA_029050705.1 Acetatifactor sp. | reverse complement strand
GTATAGGGCGCTTAACCGCCCCGGTATGTCCCTGGTGCTTACATTTTTCTCGCTGGGAACCCGTGTGGCTTTGGCATATTTGCTGTCCGCCATTCCGACCATAGAGGTGAAGGGAATCTGGTGGGCGGTTCCCATTGGGTGGCTGCTTGCGGATTTTGTGGGCATTACATATTACCTTTGTTTCTGCAGGAAAAAGCTTTACCGGGAGGAGCAGGCCTGAACATTCAAAGGCAGGGTTCGGGATTGTGTAAATAAGTGTGATGCAGTATAATATAATACAAGTGCAGTTGACATCGCAGGCCGGACAAGCATCAAAAATTTCAGCTGGCCGGGAAAGGAAAAATATGGACAAGAATAAATTTGCATTAACTCCGCCCATGGGGTGGAACAGCTATGATTACTACGACACAACAGTAAACGAGGAGCAGGTCAGAGCCAATGCGGACTATATGGCGGCAAACCTGAAGGAGTTTGGCTGGCAGTATGTGGTAATTGACATTGAGTGGTTTGCACATAGCGCGGGAAGTCAAAGGGATAAATATCAGTATATACCCTTTAACGATCTGGAGATGGACGAGTACGGCAGGCTGCTGCCGGACCCGGAGAGATTTCCGTCTTCCGCAGGCGGGGCAGGCTTTAAGCCATTGGCGGATTATGTGCATTCCATGGGGCTGAAGTTCGGCATACATATAATGCGTGGTATTCCCAGGATTGCGGCGCACAGGCATATGCCCGTCAAGGGGACGGAGACCACGGCAAATGTAATAGCGGATCCTTCATCCATATGCGGCTGGAATCCGGATATGTACGGTGTACGAAATATGCCGGAGGGTCAGGCTTACTACGATTCCATTCTGGAACTGTATGCCGGGTGGGGCGTGGATTTCATCAAATGCGACGACATCTGCAATACAAACATATATCCTCACAACCCTTATTCTGCGCGTCATGAGGTGGAGATGCTGGCAAAGGCCATTCAGAAATGCGGGAGAGAGGTTGTGCTTTCTCTGTCTCCCGGACCTGCATTGATCGATAAGGCATGGCATTATGAGACATACGCCAATATGTGGCGCATCACGGACGATTTCTGGGATGACTGGAAACTGCTGAAGGATATGTTCCGCCGCTGTGAACTGTGGCAGAATCATGTGTCGGAGGGGTGCTTCCCGGACTGCGACATGCTGCCTATAGGTTATCTGGGCAAGGGCTTTGGACATGAGCGCACCACCAATTTTACCTTCGATGAGGGCCACACCATGATGACACTGTGGTGTCTTTTCGGCTCTCCGCTGATGATAGGAGCAGAGCTGACTAAGCTGGACAAGGACACACTGTCGCTGCTGACTAACAGGAAGGTGCTTGACATGCTGACGCCGAAGTGCAGGCCCAGGCAGATTTGCCTGGATGACAGGAAAGCAGTCTGGAAGGCGGCGAACCGGGAGACGGGAGCAAAGTATGTGGCTCTGTTTAACCTTGGCGAGGAGGAGGCAGAGCTGTCTGTAGAACTGCAGGATGCAGGGCTGATGGCTGATGCAGATCTGACGGAGCTTTGGACGGGACAAGGTGCAAGCGTCTCCGAGGGAATCCTGAAGGTTAATCTTCCCGCTCATGCCTGTGCGGTGTACGGAAACCTGTAGGAATCAGGCCAGGGAGCATTCCAGAACCGTGACGCTGTATTTTTTCAGCTGCAGCTGCAGATGATTTTGTTCTGTGCCGTCCGGCTCGGAAAGAGATTCTGTTACAGGATACACCTTCCGGGGATTGGTATGGGAGTTCACATCCTCAAGCCCGGCAGATAGGGTATGAAGGCTGCACGAACTGACAGGGCGGTCAATCTGCAGATTTACATCCATGGCCGTTTCAGCCAGATTCACCAGCTTGACATAAAGGATTTTTCCGTCGCCGGAAAGGGTGGAAGAGAACTGGATTGCTCCTCCGGCCAGCTTTGCCGGGCCTGTCAGCGGGGCCTGGGACTCTGTTTCTTCCGGAACGGTCTCCAACAGGGAGGCGCCTACATTATTGCCAAACAGTTGCTGCACATAGTAGCTGGGAGTGCCGTAAACGCTTTCGTTGTCAAACCAGATTAAATCCGGCTGCCACTGTTGATGCCCGGTACGTGCCAGCAGGGGGGCATAGCAGGACATGACAACATGGTCAGCATTTTTCTCAAGGCCTGTCAGAAAGGCAGCTTCACAGAGAGCTGCATACCAGTTGCATGTACGCCTGGAGGTGTCTCCGTGGGTGTGGGCGGCATATTCCCCGGCAAACACCTTTGGCAGGCTTCGGTCGTAACTGTCATAGCGGTGTATATTTTCCAGAAACCATTCCGGTGATTTATAAAAATGTTCGTCCACGGCATATGCCTTATCCTTGTTGGCGTTCATCCAGCGGCAGGCAGTGTCGAAATCTTCACCCTCTGAGGTCCACCCCGCACAGGTGATCAGCTTTATTTCGGGATGCTTTTTCGAGATTGCCCTCTGAAAGGCTTCGTAGCGCTGAAAGTATACATCTCCCCACTGCTCGTTGCCGATGCCGATATATTCCAGCCCAAAGGGAGCGGGATGTCCCATTTCCGCACGGCGCCGTCCCCATTCGCTGTCCTCCGGGCCGTTGGCGAATTCAATCAGATCCAGAATGTCCTGAATCCATTTGTCCAGCTTGTCCATATCCACCAGCAGGGCCTCGTGCCACTGGCAGGTCATACCCACATTCATAACGGGAACGGGTTTTGCTCCCAGGTCCTCGCAGAGGCAGAAATATTCGTAGTAGCCCAGCCCGTAGGACTGAAAGTAATCAGGGGAAGACTGACCGTTAATCTGGTACTCCTCCATCTGCCAGCGGTTCCAGTTGGTGCGGCGATCCCAGAGAGGACCGATGGTATCTTTCCAGCAGTACATATTTTCAAAGCTGCGTCCCTCCACAATGCAGCCGCCGGGAAAGCGCATAAAAGCGGGGTGAAGTCCTTCCAGCATCTCGGCAATATCCCGGCGCATACCGTTCTCCCTGTCATGGTAGGTGTCTGTGGGAAAAAGGGAGATGAGGTCCAGATCCAGCGCGCCCTCCGATTCCAGAATGATCTCGGGATATACCCGGCTGCAGCTTCCTGTGGCAGTGAGGGTCAGTTTATATTTTGACCAGCTGCGCCCACCTCTCACCAGAGAAAATGTCTTGCTTCCATACAGGTTTGCAGACTTGTCTGTGAATCGTACGGTCAGTTTCATCGAAGATGTATTCCTGACATAGCAGGAAAAGCGGAAGGTTTGTCCTTCATGGACGGCCAGCCCTTCGCCGCAGAAGCCCAGGTTGCGGAGCCCTGTCCCGGCCTTGCCTGACAGGCGGGCATAATGTCTGTGCGCTTTGCTTAAGGGAAAGCGTCTTTCGATGGAAAACCGGCAGTCACCCACGGCTTCCCAGCACATGGTCCTTATATTGGGAGAGTCTGCAGGTTTTTCGGCAGGATTTACCTCCCGTTCATAATATTCAAAGGAGCGGTTGGCAATCAGCTCTCCGTACAGACCGCCGTCTCCTGCATAATTAATATCTTCAAAAAAGATGCCGTAGAGCATGGGGCTCACGGTATTCAGTACTTTGGATGTGTTTATGGTAATGTTTGTCATGGGTGTCTCCTTGTAAAATAAACTTGTATATAAGTCAGTCTATCACATTGTGGACTTTCGGGCAATCTGTTCCCGGTGAAATCTCTGGCTGAAAGCAACAACATTTTGCGAAAGTACACTAATTGTCATAAGAAATCATTTCCGGCCATGCTCCGCCGTATGTATCCAATGTCAGGCAGTAGGCCGGTTCTTCCCTGTTATTCCTGTAAACATAGTAGTAGTAAATGCTGCCGGAAGTCGTATAGCAGTATTTGCAGACAAGCCGGCCCTGCTCATCATAATAGCAGGACTGTGACCCCAGGTAGCTTCCGAACTGAATAGGGTGATGATAGTACTGCTTATGGTACAGGGTTCCATCGCTGCGGTACACATAACTCATGGAAAGCAGTGTGTTCTCTTCCTTTTCTTCGCTTTCACCATAATCTGCAATGATACCCCTTGCTTCAAATAAAGATAATTTTCCGTCATCCGTGTATTCATAGATTTCTCTGTAGTCGGATACGTTGTCGGCCCTGGCGTCACTACCATGGATAGACAGGGTGGAGAATGTGTCCTCCGGTTCCCATTTTCCCGGGGTCGTTTGAACAAAGGAAAATCCCCGGCACCGGGTCACCTGTTCCAAGATGTAATTATGATCGTACATATAGACGATTCCGCAGCCCTGTCCGGTCTGTTCGTCAAAAAACAATTCCAGCTCCGGAAGATGAGAGGAATAATCATAGTATTCATAAAAAGGCTCTTTTCCTGCAAAACCACAGTCTGCAAGAAGATCTTCCCTGCTCAGGTATGTTACGCTTTCGTGACCGTCCTGTGTTACTTTGGTAGTTCCTATTTCGTTGTCATTGGTCCAGCGCCAGAAATACCCTATATCCTGCCAGAACAAGTACTGATAGTATTTGTCGTTCACCAGATTGCCCAGAGCGTTCCACTCAACTTCCCCACAGTAGAGGTCCTGCCCTGTCAGACAATCCAGGATCCGGAGTGTTCCTCTGCCGTCCTGTTCCTCCTCGGTCAGCACCCATTTTCGAAGTTCCACCACCTGCCTGCTTTCCTCGTTGATCCTGCAGATGGTGTTTATCACGGTGTTCGCTATCTCTTTTGTGGTCAAAAAGGTATTATCATAGTGAGATTTCTGATACAATGGAATCTCCACAGGATATTCGGAAAACTTCTCTGTCTCATCATTCCATGGATAGCAGAGTCCTTTGGCACCGGTCTCACCGGCGTCAGCCGGGAAGACTATCAGATCTTTATCATATTTGAAATAATAAAACAGACGGTCAAATTGAAAAGTAAGCTCTTCCGCCTCCAGAATGCAGGGAAACGTTTGAACCAGTTGCCCGTCTCCATTGTACAGGCGAAACTCCCTCTCGCCGTGGACACGGACAGAACCGTTTTCTGTGCTTTCTTTATGTAAGACAAGCTGCCAGTTCTCAAGGCCGTAAGAGAAAGGATAGTCCACTATCAGGTCATTGCTTTCCTCGACCGGGGCTTTTACTCCGACAGCATCTGATCCGGCAGTGAGTGCATCTGTCCCGGAAGTATAAAAATTTGTCCCGGCAGAATCAGGCTTCGGCACACCGCTTTCTCTGTGAGAGACCCAGGCGGTCAGCAGCCCTATGCAGACTCCCAGGAGAAGGAAAGCGAGATAAAATAAAATATTTATAAGGCATCGGTTCTTTTCATACTCCGGGTTTGTCATTTCCTGCCCTTGTCTCCTTTTTTCATTGCATTATTTACTATATACTTAGGAGTGAGATTTAGCAAGGGAGAGTTGAATAAAGAAGCAAATCATGGTATAATTCAACTGGTGCAAAATTTGAGTCAGCTGTCGTTGCCTTAACTATGGATCGGAGATAAGGCATCAGGTATGAATAGCTTGAAAATAGAACAAATACAGGAGGCAGAGGATGGATATTAAGCAATTTACCGACATGAACAGGTTTGAGGACATTATGGCAAACTGGGCGGCGGCTACCGGGCTTGCAACAGTGGCCGTGGGAGCAGACGGAAAGTATATTTCCCAGTGCTACAACTTTACGGACTTTTGTATTAAACTGACAAGGGGAAGCAGCGAGGGCTGTGCCAGATGTGAGAAGTGCGACAGGGAGGGCCAGGGAGTGTATCGCTGCCATGCAGGCCTGATTGACTTTGGCATTCCGCTTGAAATCGAGGGACAAAAGGTTGGTTCCGTCATCGGCGGGCAGGTGCTGCCGGCAGAACCGGATGAGGAGAAGTTCCGCCAGGTGGCACGTGAGATCGGGGTGAACGAGAACCAATACATAGAAGCGCTGCGCAAGGTCAATGTGCGGACGGAGAAGGCGATCAATGCTTCTGCCAAGCTGCTGGGCGAGGTCTTGAATAACTTCATCAATGCGGAGTACGCCAAAATGAAGAACAAGGTCATCCATGATAAACTGGCGAAGGGCGTGGAAGAGACCAATAATCTTGCGGAGCAGATTACCATGAAGACAACCGAATTGAAGGAACTGCAGAACAAGCAGAGAATCTTAGCCCTGAATGCCAGCATTGAAGCCGCAAGGGCAGGAAGTGCAGGAGACGGTTTTGCAGTGGTGGCAAAGGAAGTGGGCAAGCTGTCCGGCCGGAGCAGCGTGGTGAACAAAGAGATTGAAGAAATCGTACAAAATATAAACGCTGCCGTGGAAGCGATGCGGGAGTAAAGCAGCGGCTGCGGATGCAAGTATTCTGAAACAGACAGGGGTGAAGGCACATATTTCACATGCGGCCTTCACCCCTTTAAAGTTTTCCGTATATCGGATTATGCTTCAACCTTTGGCAGTCCGGCAAATCCCTTTTCAAGGTCTGCATCTGTAGGAATATAATCTGTCATTTCGCCGTTGTTATATTTCTCATACGCTACCATGTCAAAATAACCAGTGCCGGTAAGGCCGAACACAATGGTTTTTTCCTCGCCGGTTTCTCTGCATTTTAGTGCTTCATCTATGGCTACCCTGATTGCATGGGAACTTTCCGGCGCGGGCAGGATGCCCTCCACCCTTGCAAATTGCTCCGCAGCTTCAAACACAGCAGTCTGCTCTACGCTTCTTGCCTCCATCAGGCCGTCATCATACAGCTGGGAGAGAGTGCTGCTCATGCCGTGGTAGCGAAGTCCGCCGGCATGGTTCGCGGAAGGGATAAATCCGCTTCCCAGGGTATACATCTTGGCCAGCGGGCAGACTTTTCCGGTGTCACAGAAATCGTATGCAAAGCGCCCTCTGGTAAAGCTGGGGCAGGATGCCGGTTCCACAGCGATAAATCTGTAATCTCTTTCACCCCGGAGTTTTTCACCCATAAACGGTGAGATCAGGCCGCCCAGGTTGGAGCCGCCTCCGGCACAGCCGATGATCATGTCCGGTACGATTTCATATTTGTCCAGTGCGGCTTTGGTCTCCAGACCGATGACTGACTGGTGCAGCAGCACCTGATTCAGTACGCTGCCCAGAACATAGCGATAGCCCTCCGCGCTTGTTGCGGCCTCCACTGCCTCTGAGATGGCACATCCCAGACTTCCGGTAGTACCCGGATGCTCCGCCAGGATTTTTCTGCCCACCTGGGTAGTCTCGGAGGGGGAAGGTGTCACGCTGGCGCCGTATGTGCGCATAACCTCCCTGCGGAAGGGTTTCTGCTCATAGGACACCTTTACCATGAAAACCTTGCAGTCCAGGTCAAAATAGGAACAGGCCATGGAGAGAGCAGTGCCCCACTGTCCTGCGCCGGTCTCCGTGGTAACGCCTTTGAGCCCCTGCTTTTTTGCGTAGTAGGCCTGGGCGATAGCGGAATTAAGCTTATGGCTTCCGCTGGTGTTATTGCCCTCAAATTTGTAATAAATCTTCGCAGGGGTCTGCAGCTTTTTTTCCAGGCAGTATGCCCGAACCAGAGGCGACGGGCGGTACATTTTGTAGAAATCAAGAATTTCCTGAGGAATGTCAATATAGGGATTGCAGTCGTCCAGCTCCTGCCGAACCAGTTCGTCGCAGAACACAGCACCAAGTTCTTCGGCGGTCATGGGCTGCAAGGTGGCGGGATTTAAGAGAGGCGCGGGCTTCGTCTTCATATCCGCACGTACATTGTACCATTGAGTGGGCATTTCTTTTTCTTCAAGATAAATTTTATAAGGAATCTCTTTTTTGTTCATAATGTCCTCTTTTCTTATTTTTGACAACAGTTTATCAGTGTAGAGTGGCAAAGTCAAGAATCTTGTAAATATATAATGTAAATAAAAAAATTTTATGCTATAATGTAACAAGCGCAGTGGAAAAGCGTGCTTGCGAGTATACAAGCGAAAAATAGTAAGGCAGGAATAAAAAAATCAAGCGGCACAGGAAGCAGACCGCAGACAGCAGGAGGCGTGACATGAGTACATATTATCTTGCGATTGACATAGGGGCGTCCAGCGGGCGGCACATTCTGGGAAGTCTGAAGGACGGCAGAATGGAACTGGAGGAGATTCACCGATTCCCGAACGGAATGAAGGAGCAGGGCGGTGAGAGTGTCTGGGATGTGGATGAATTGTTTGCCCAGATTAAGATTGGTATGAAAAAGTGCAGAGAAGCGGGAAAAATTCCGGTCAGTGTCGGGGTGGACACCTGGGGAGTGGACTTTGTCCTGCTGGACAGGGAAGGCAATCGTATCGGCAATGCCACTGCCTACCGGGACGGGCGCACAAAGGGAATGGACAAAGAGGTGTATAAGTTTATCAACGAGGATTCGCTGTATGCCAGAACAGGCATCCAGAAGCAGATATTCAATACGATCTACCAGTTGATGGCGCTGAAGAAACGGCAGGGATCCCGGCTGGAGGAAGCCGAGACACTTTTGATGATGCCGGACTATTTTCACTATCTGCTTTCCGGCACGGCGGCCACGGAGTACACCAACGCCACTACGGGGCAGCTTGTGAACCCGGATACGAAGGACTGGGATTTTGAATTGATTGACATGCTGGGATATCCCCGGAAAATTTTCCGGGAAATCGTGGCACCCGGTACAGTCCTGGGTGAGCTGAGGAAGGAAGTACAGGAAGAAGTGGGGTTTAACTGTAAGGTGGTGGCGACCGCCACCCATGACACCGGCTCTGCGGTGGCTGCGGTTCCCACAGACAGCGATTCACCGCTGTATATCAGTTCCGGAACATGGTCTCTGATGGGGACGGAGCTGGCAAAGGCAGACTGCTCATCCCGGAGCAGGGAGCATAATCTGACGAATGAGGGCGGTTATAATTATCGTTTCCGTTTTCTGAAAAATATAATGGGTCTGTGGATGATTCAGTCCGTTAAAAGGGAGATCGGAGGGGAACTGGACTTCGGGGAGATATGTGAACTGGCTGAAAAATGTACCATTTCCTCTATTGTGGACTGCAATGATGACAGATTTCTGGCTCCGGCAAATATGACTGAGGAGGTGCAGGCAGCCTGCAGGGAATCCGGCCAGCAAGTGCCTCAGGGAATCGCAGAGACAGCTAGCGTCATCTACAACAGTCTGGCCAGGTGCTATGCGGAGACGATCAAAGAGATTGGGACAATTACGGGACAGGTCTATGACAAAATCCATATTGTAGGCGGGGGCGCCAATGCGGAATATCTGAACCGGCTCACAGCCCGGGAGACGGGAGTGCCTGTCTATGCCGGTCCCACAGAGGCAACGGCTATCGGTAATCTGGTTGTCCAGATGATTTCGGAGGGAGATTTATTGGACTTAAAAGATGGAAGGGCCTGTGTACGCCGTTCTTTTGAAATCAAAAAATATTAATAAAATAAAGGAGAGATAATATGACAAGATTTGAATCGGCAAAAGAGATTTACAGTTCATGGGGGGTGGACGTGGAAAAAGCGATGGAAAGGCTGGCGGAGATTCCCGTTTCCCTGCATTGCTGGCAGGGGGATGACGTTATCGGGTTTGACCATGACGGTCCCTTGACGGGAGGTATTCAGACCACGGGCGATTACCCGGGAAAGGCGAGGACGCCGGATCAGCTTATGGCTGATATGGATAAGGCGCTGAGCCTGATGCCGGGGAAGAAAAAACTGAATCTGCACGCATCCTACGCAATTTTCGAGCCGGGCGAATTCGCCGACAGGGATAGTATTGAACCAAAGCACTTTAAGAAATGGGTGGAGTTTGCAAAGGAGCGGGGCATGGGGATTGACTTTAACCCCACTTTCTTTTCTCACCCGAAGATAAAGGATGGCCTGACTTTGAGCAGCCCTGATGAGGAGACCAGGACTTTCTGGATAAACCATGGAAAGGCGTGTATTCGCATTTCCCAGTATTTTGCTGAGGAGACAGGGGTTCCCTGCGTCATGAATATCTGGACGGGGGATGGTTTTAAGGATATCCCTGCGGATCGCATGGGTCCCAGGATGCGGTACAAGGATTCTATCGAGCAGATACTTTCGGAGCCCTTTGACAGGAGCAAGGTGAAGCCCTGTGTGGAGTCCAAGGTATTCGGCATCGGCGTGGAAGCGTACACCGCAGGAAGCGCTGAGTTTACCTTAAGCTTTGCCGCCACTCACGAAGGATGTCTGCCGTTGATGGACAATGGGCATTATCACCCAACAGAGGTGGTTTCCGACAAGATACCGGCCCTGCTCTGCTTCTTCCCGGAGATCGCGCTTCATATCACCCGGCCCATTCGCTGGGACAGCGACCATGTGGTGCTCTTCGATGATGAAACAAAAGAGATGGCGAAGGAAATTGTGCGCTGTGATGCTCTCGGGCGGGTTTATATGGCGCTGGACTATTTTGATGCCAGCATCAACAGGGTATCCGCCTGGGCCATGGGATTCAGAAGCTGGCAGAAAGCACTTCTGGCAGCCCTCTGCACACCCAACGGGAGACTTGGAAAGCTCCAGGATGAAGCCGGGTTTACAGAGCTGATGGTGGAGCAGGAAGCGGTGAAGCTGCTGCCGCTGGGCGACATCTGGGAAGAGTACTGCAGACGCCAGGGGGTCCCGGAGGACAGGAATTTCTTTGCGGAGATCAAAAAGTATGAGGATGAAGTCCTTCTGAAGAGATAAAAAAGGGACAGGTAACAGAAATAAGTGAACATAATAAGAGGCGGGAAGCAGGACAAAACAGGAGGAAGTGTAAGATGAATAATATTACGGACATAAAGGTTATAAAAGATTATATCCGCATGTGCACCGATGGTGTGGCGCTTGGATGGCATGAAAGGAACGGGGGTAATCTGACCTACCGCATGAAGGCGGAGGAAGTGGAGCAGTGCCGCCCTTTCTTCCGGGAACAGCCCGGCGGCTGGGTGTCGATGGGCGTACAGGCTGACAATTTAAAGGGTGAATATTTTATCGCTACCGGAAGCGGAAAGTATTTAAGAAATGTGGAGTTGGAGCCCCAGAACAACATTTGCATTCTGGAGATTAACGAGGCGGGGGATTCCTGGCGCGTTGTATGGGGACTGGAAAACGGCGGAAAGCCTACCAGTGAGTTTCCAAGTCATTACATGAATCATTCTGTGAAAAAGCGGGTGACGGACGGCGCAAACAGGGTCATCTATCATGCGCATCCTCCTTATGTGGTTGCACTGAGTTATATTCTGCCTTTGTCTGCGGAAGCCTTTACCAGGCTGCTGTGGAAGAGTGAGACGGAATGCTGTGTGGTATTCCCGGACGGCGTAGGGGTTGTGCCATGGATGGTGCCCGGAGGAGCGGAAATTGCGAAGGCAACCTGCGCGGAGATGGAAAAATATGATGCGGCAGTGTGGGCATTTCATGGACTTTTTGTATCCGGCCCGGATTTTGACACCGCTTTTGGTCTGATGCACACCATCGAGAAGGCATCTCAGATTGCCTGCATTACCCTGTCGGCAAACGGAGGCAGGAAAACCCGCCAGTGCATTACGGATGACAATCTCAGGGCAATCGGCAGGGAATTTGGCGTAACTTTGAACGAAGAGATACTGAACTACAGGTCTGACGAAGAATTGTTTGTATAAGGAGTGTAAAAAAATGTTTGAGGGGACGAGTCAAAAGGGAAAGATAGACCCTGAGTTTGAGTATGGATGGTATATGGAATCCATAGATCTTCACTGTGACGGAGTGGAAGACAGAGCCAAGGAAGTACTTTGGGGGATGTTTCGCGGGGTGCTGCGTTTTGTCACCGGTTATCGGTGGCTGGATGAGTGTCCCATGGGAATCGACCTGACAGGCATTAATGTCACTGCGGTTGCCCGACAGAATGAGGCAGGGAAGAACCGTCACGATATTCTGGGCAACTGGGACATTGTATTTACATTTACACCCTGTGAGGACAGCAGTGCAAAGGTGACCACCCGGGCTACGCTTGAGAGTATCAGGAAGAGCATGGAGCGGTTTATCAGGTCAAGATATGACCTGAAGGAGCCGGAGGATTTGAGCCTGATCCTGCTGGAGCAGCAGAGGAAGGAACTGGTAGAAAAGCATTTTATCGGAGTTGTGGAATGACCTGAATTAAGGAGGTATGTTTATTGAAGAAGAGTGAATCGTATCTGAATGAGTATGCAGAATTGTGCAGAGAGGCTGACAGACTGGAGCCGCAGATGTTTGAACGGTATGAGGTGCAGAGAGGACTGCGTGATAAAAACGGAAACGGCGTTGTAACCGGTCTGACCAATATATCCAGGATTGAGTCCTTCAAGATGGTGGATGGGGTGAAGACACCCTGTGAAGGAAAGCTGTGGTATCGCGGCTATGACTGTATTGAGCTGGTTACCGGCTTTCGGGGAAAGCACGCAGGCTTTGAGGAGGTGGCTTATCTCCTTTTGTTCGGTCAGCTGCCGAATGCGCAGCAGATGAAAGAATTCAGGGATATTCTTACGTCCAACAGAACACTGCCCACTAACTTTACAAGGGATGTCATCATGAAGGCGCCCAGCAGTGATATTATGAACTCGCTGACAAGGAGCGTGCTGACGCTGGCTTCCTACGATAAATACTGCAGTGACACTTCCATTGAAAATGTGCTGCGGCAGTGTATGATGCTGATCAGTGTATTCCCCATGCTGTCTGTGTATGGGTATCATGCATACAATCATTATCAGAATGATGAAAGCATGTACATACACCGTCCTTCCCGAAAGCTGTCCACGGCGGAAAATCTTTTGATGATGCTGCGTCCGGACAAAAAATATACAGAGCTGGAGGCGAAGGTGCTGGATATTGCACTGGTGCTGCACATGGAGCACGGGGGCGGCAATAACTCCACTTTTACCACCCGTGTGGTTACCTCATCCGGATCCGACACTTACTCTGTCATTGCGGCCGCCCTTTCCTCTCTGAAGGGGCCCAAACACGGCGGCGCTAATATCAAGGTGGTGGAGATGATGCGGGAGATTCAGAATAGCGTGTCCGACTGGGAGGATGAAGAAGCGGTAAGGGATTATTTGAAAAAGATATTAAACAGAGAAGCCTTTGACAGAAAGGGACTGATTTATGGTATGGGACATGCAGTGTATTCCCTCTCTGACCCGAGGGCTCAGGTGTTCAAGGGATTTGTTCAGAAGCTTGCGGAGGCAAAGGGGCGGAACAAGGATTTTGCCCTGTATTCCATGATAGAGCGTATTGCGCCGCAGGTCATTGCGGAGAAAGCCCACATCTACAAGGGTGTCAGCGCCAATGTGGATTTCTACAGCGGATTTGTGTACAGTATGCTGGAAATTCCGCTGGAGATGTACACCCCCATATTTGCCATTGCCAGGATTGTGGGCTGGAGCGCCCACAGGATCGAGGAGCTTATCAATATGGACAAGATCATCCGCCCTGCCTATAAGAGCGTTATGGAAGAGCGGGAGTATGTGGCGATTGAAGACAGATGAGTGCCGGACCGGTCTGTTTGCGGTAAATATGCATGACTCTGAAATAAATTGCAAATACTGTTTGGATGAGACGTAACATATATATGGGAACAGTACTTGACTATATAAAAGAATACGGGAAATATTCCTTTGAGGAGAAGCCCATGACGGAGGTTGACAGCCTGGCACTCTGCCAGTTGTCCTACCTGAAATTTGACGGGATAGTGCCGGGGATTCGGGAGCATTGTCCTTCCGTTACGCTTGAGAGCCTGAAGGAGCATCCGGATTATGAAAAACTCTTTGCGGACGTGCGTTATGAGGAGGTCAACAGGGCGCTGATCGAGGGAATGCTGGAGGAAAAGCGGTTTCGGGATTTACAGCTGAACTGCTATGTCAATGAAATTGAGACAGTATGTGAAACTCAGTTCTCTGCGGTTACTTATACCCTGAATGACGGGACTGTCTATGTGGCGTACCGCGGAACGGATGAGACCATAGTGGGCTGGAAGGAAGATTTCAACATGGCATTCCTTTCGCCGGTGCCGGGACAGGAGTATAGTGTCGGGTATCTGAATGCGGTGGCAGCCAGAATCCGGGGGCCTTTATATCTTGGCGGGCATTCCAAGGGCGGAAACCTTGCGGTGTACAGCGCCATGAACTGCAGCCCGGAGACGCAGAAGAGAATTTTGAAAATTTTCAGCCTGGACGGACCCGGGTTTCGACCGGAGGTGCTGGAGTCCTGCAGCTATGACAGGATATCGGACAGGGTGGTAAAGATTTTGCCTCACTCGTCTTTGATCGGTATGCTGTTTGAATCGGACATGCGCTTTCAAGTGGTGGAAAGCAAGACATTCGGACTGATGCAGCATGACCCTTACACCTGGCTGGTGGAAGGAGACCATCTGAAAGAAGTGAACGACATCTATGAGCGCAGGCGGAAAATGGATAATACGTTAAATACCTGGATCCTTTCCCTGAGCGAGGAGCAGCTTAAAACCTTTGTGGATACACTGTTCCAGGTAATATCCGCTTCCCAGGCAGACAATCTCATTGATATGACCGCAGAGTGGAAGCGGAGTATGAACGGGATCATCGCAGCGCTGAAGGAGATAGACGAGGAGACATCGAAAATACTGCGTGCAGTCATAAAGGCTCTGTTTGACGTTGCCTCACAATCAAGGAAACAAAATAGGCCAGGACGCTCTCGCCGGAAAAAGTAGTCCGTTTTTTGTCAAGGCGCTCCGGATGCCACTGCACACCCAGAATGGGAAGACTCTCATGGACTAATGCCTCCGGGCAGCGGTCCAGAGGGCAGTACTGTATGACGCGGAGACCGGTTCCCGGCTTGCCCACAGACTGGTGGTGGGCGCTGTTTACGATGGCTTCCGCGCCGCACAGATGATACAGCCAGGATTCTTTTTCTATGACGGTGGAATGATATTGGTCACCGTCATTATATTTGTGAAAATCTGAGGTGGGCAGATCCTGTATGACGGTGCCGCCCAGTCCTACATTAATGACCTGCATGCCCTTGCAGATGCCAAGGACGGGTTTTTTGTTTCGGATACACAAATCCAGAGCCTGGAGCTGCAGGACATCCAGTTCCGTGTCAATGTTGTGTGAAGCCCGGTTTCGTTCTCCGAAGAAAGCAGGAGTGATGTCGCCTCCGCCGGGGAGGATCAGGGCATCGCATCCCGAAATCTCCCCTGAATTCAAAGTAACCAGCGGCTCTATGCCGCGGTCAGCCACATAACGAACATAATTTTCTGTGGCTGTCTTTTTTCCTGCAATAGCAATTTTCATTTGTTAAACCCCTTATAGGAACCGTTTCATTAGTATATGTTGTGAGGTGTGAAAAAATCTGTTATACTTGAAAAATAGTTATAACAAATCTTCCGGAAAGCGGAGGCTTGGATTTTATGAAAAATGTAAAAATAAGGCGGGAAAGCGCATTTCTGCTGCTGGCATTTTTGCTGCCGATGGCGGTTATGCTGTGCCTCTTTATCATAAACGGTATCTATCCCTTCGGGTGCAGGAGCTTTCTGTCCGGCGACCAGTACAACCAGTATATGACATTTTTAAGTGAAATTCTACACAAAGTGAGAGGGGGACAGGGACTGGATTTTTCCTTTAA
>JAIDME010000510.1 GCA_029050705.1 Acetatifactor sp. | reverse complement strand
GAAAGACCATGGCGGCACAGGTCCTGGCGCGGGCGCTGGGGCTGGATATTTACCGGATCGACCTGTCCCAGATCGGGAGCAAATATATCGGAGAGACGGAGAAAAATCTGGGAGCTGTGTTTGAGGCGGCAAAGTTTTCCAATGCGGTCCTGTTTTTTGATGAGGCGGACGCTCTGTTTACCAAAAGAACGGATGTCACAAGTTCTAATGATAAATATGCCAATGCGGAGACGGCTTATCTTTTGCAGAAGATCGAAGAGTACTCGGGAGTATCTGTTCTGGCGACGAATGTCATGCAGAATTTTGATAATGCCTTTAAGCGCCGCATGACCTTTATGATTCCGGTGGAGCAGCCGGGAGAAGAGACCAGACTGCGGCTTTGGCAGAAGGTATTTCCGAAGGAGGCGCCTCTGGAAGAGGATATTGATTTCGGCGTTTATGCAAGGAAAGCGGAGCTGACGGGAAGCAACATTAAGTCTGCGGCTCTGTCGGCGGCTTACAAAGCGGCGGCGGAACACAGGAAAATCAGCAACCGGGATATTATTGAGGCCATAGACTTTGAGTACCGCAGAAGCGGCCGTATGGGAATCAGCAATGAGTTATACGGGGAACTCTACATGAGGACATAGATGAAAAATCATGCTGATGATCAGTGTGAAGAGAAGTTCTCAGGCTCACGCTGTGAGGACACGAAATAGGGGATAGGAGGCGGCTGCTATGGATGATTTGGAGATTCGTCAGGAACAGCAGGAACAGATAGATGAATGGGAACCGGAGGATGAATGGGAACAGCAGAACGCGCAGGATGAGCAGGATGAGCTTCCGCCGATAGAGATGTATTCCATCGGCCCGCAGGATGTCGCGCTGGCGGCACCCCTGCTGACGCCGGAGGCAGCAGAGATGATCCGGGACGATGAGGCGTTCGGCTTTGCCATCGTGGAGGAGGACGAGGTGCGGGGCGCTGTCTGTGCCCGCCTGGATCCGGAGAACGAGATATGCTTACAACTGGTGAGCCTGTATGTGGTTCCGCAGTACCGCCGGCGGCGGCTGGGCGGTACGCTGCTGATAGAGCTGCTGGAGGCCTGCCAAGAGACTTTTGACGGCACTGTTGCCAGAGTGGAGGCTTTGCTTTGTCCGGAGCCGGGCTTGGAGGCTCTGCTTAAAAAAGCCGGTTTTAAGCTGGAAGAGGATGAGAAGGGCGTGCACAGCAATATAGTCTCTGTCTCAGCGCTGGCGGACAGTCCGCTGATGAAGCATAAGGCCGTCCTGCCCGGGGACTGCACATTGGTGTCTTTGGATAAGCTCTCCCCCAACCGTATCCGCCAGCTCTTCCGGACGCTGGAAAGTGCGGGTGCGGATTACATGGATATAAACCAGCTTTATCAGGCGCTGCCGGGTGTCAGCTTCGTGCTGCTGGATGCGAAAGGGCATCCTGTGGCCTGCGCCGTTTTGAGCGGCGGGAAGGAGAGACTGTGCCTTTCCCAGTTTTTTACCGCCGGCGGCAGTGCCGCCGCCGGTATGGCAGTGCTGCAGGCCGCCGCCAGGGTGCTTTTAGAGCAATATGCCGCCGCAAGGCTTGAGATTCCTTTATTAACGGCGTCCTCTGCCGGACTGGCGGAAAGGCTGCTGGGAGGCGGGGGAGAGAGGGTGCCTCTGATCCGCGCAGTATTGGAATTGTAGGACAGTCAAAGCAATCATCAGTGAAAATGAAAAATGGAGGAAGACTGTTATGGGTGGTCAGATAAATGATCAGGTTTTAGCTTCAATGAATGAGTTTAAGCAGATACCTTTGTTTGAGTTTAGATCAGGTACGAGTGCATGGCAGACCCAGGAAAAAATATTGGACGAGGAGGTTATATCTGAACGGTCTGCGACGGAGATGGAACTGGAAAAGGAGCGGAAGGAAGCGAAGGAGAACTCTTTGAAAGAGCGCAGCTACAACGCCCTGATCCTGAGAACTTTTCCGCCCCTCAGGGAGTATGCCGGAGCAAGGATTGAAACTACTGAGGATGGCCGGGAGATAAGGCTTGACGCACCCAATTACATCAATCCCTTACTTAGCAATAAGGAGTGGAAAGCTCAATACAGATCGTGGAAAAGAGAGAGCAAAAAGATCTTGGCGAAAGAAGCCAAATTGGAAAGAAAGCGTGAAGAGCGGGAAGAAAAAGCAAGAAATAGAATATACAAAGAGTTGGGTTCTAAGAAGGTGATGAAGGATGGCAAGGAGGTGAAGGAACAGAGGCTGGTGGATTCCGAAGATGTGAGGGACCTGTTCCTGGATGCCTCCAAAGAAGCGCGGGAGAAATGGGTCAGCGCCAAGATGGGACGTACCAATCTGACCAGGCGCGACATAATAATGCAGGTGGGCAAAGGGGATTATTCCAATTTTGAAAATCTGGATGACACCATGCGCAACATGTTTGCCAAAGAGGCCCTGGATCGGATGGTGGCGAGGTATACGCCTGAAGGCAAATCGCTTTTCGACTGTGAACCGGAAGATATCTGTGAGGCGATCCGGAAAGAGGGCGGCGTCAGTGCGCTGTTAGATGCGCCTCTGCGGCTGGGACTCTCCCTGGCTCAGAATGAAAATAAATTTTACGAACAAGACAGGCAGAAGAGCTGGTTCCGAAGGCTGGACGAACAAATGTCAGCCGCTGTCATGCTGGAAACACTGAAACAGAAAAATGAAGATGAACTGAAAACCCAAATAGCCGATGAATTTATGGAAAAACAGAAAATGAAAAGAAAAGATGCTCTCAAGTCTGCACAGGGC
>JAIDME010000051.1 GCA_029050705.1 Acetatifactor sp. | reverse complement strand
CATGTGCAAACGCCGGTCTGTAAACTTCAGTCAAGTTCATCGGTATTCTGTAATCAACCAATGTCTGCCCAATGTCAAATACTACCGCCTGAAACATTTTTCTAAACTCCTTTTTTCAATACTCACTTTATTACATTTTTATATATATACCATCATGCAACTCCCGAAATAAAATGTAATCACCAGTCAGAAAATAATCAGCAACATCAAAATCTGCTCCGCCAGGGACTGCTCACCCAAAGTCATAACACCCCAATCTTTTGCTTTTCTGCCAAAGGCTTTAAAGTTCCCGTTTGGCGTCAAACGCCACGCATGATGTGTGTAATCCCGCAGATCCAAATCTACAGAAGAAGCCAGTATTCTGGCTGCATGGTCACAATTATTTGTATAAATCTGATATAACGGCAGACTTTTATCCTGTCCCAGCTGATTCAATGCCTGTTTATAATCCGCCTTCTTGCCGGTGTCTTCCTCCGCTTCCCATTTTTCATGCAGAGTCAAATACTGTTCCTGTGCTGCAATGTACGGAGTAAGCCGTTCCAGTATGACATGAAATTCCTCTGTGGTGATTGGTCTGTATAATGCCATGTCATAATTATCTGTAAGCTGGTCTCCGTCCAGATTCAGGTCTCCGGTTTGCAAAAATGCCGTCGTCTCCTCCGCCATCATCACACCCACACTCATTTTTCCAACGCCGCTCTTTCCCAGAAGGTTCTCACCCAGTGACCTCTGCATTCCATTGAAACTGAACACCCTACCACAGCCTTCTCCATCCACGATCAACAAAATGCTGTGCCCCAGCCCCTTCATGCCGTCCGCATTTACAATGTAATACAGCATACAATCTCCTTTGACCAGAGAAGTATCCCGCACTGTAAGACGCATGGAAAAACACAGCCATAAATAAACTGTTATTACGACAGCCACACCGCACAGTATCAAGTTTCTCCGCCTCTTTTTCGTTGATTTCATGATACACAGCTCCCGGCATAATACAATAAGCATAAAAGCAAAAATTTATCGGAGCATCCCATATTGTCCCAGTTCCCGGAACCCTATCCTGTTATATATCCTTCCTGCAACAGGATTATCATAAAACAGACAGAGATACTTTTTTCCCCTCTCAAAGCAGTCCCGACACAGCGCCGAAACTACTGCGGAGGCATAGCCTTTCCCTCTGAATTCTGCAGCGGTAGCAACCCCCATGACCATCGCACTCTCCGAATTCTCCGCGCTGGTAGAAGCAGTGGTGATCAAACATCCGTCTAAGAAACCTCCCACAGACACCTTACTGCCCCGGTCCATCTCTTTCACCATGCGCCTGATCTGTTCCTCCCGCTCATCTTTTTTGTATGTCCTGCTAAACTCCTGAATAGTCAACAGCAGATTGATGGCCTCCGCCGCATCTTCCTTTTCCAGCCGCCGGATCACCAGACCATCCGCTCCGGAAACGCTATCCTCCACACGGTTACAGCGGCTCATATAGGTAGACTCAATCGTCCACTGCGGGAATGCCTGAGCAATCTTCTCAAGCAGCACGGTCTTCCCGCTGATACAGTCCGGCTGTTGTCCCCTGAAAAATTCTATCGCCTCCTGAGCATTATAATCCTCGTACCGGCTGTACAACAGGAAATACTGATGGAATCTCAATATCAGGAAATCCCATCTGTCCCTCTCCTCATGGAGATAAATGTTGACCGTCTCGTTATCTACTCCGAAGCTCTCTATATCCCCGATAAAAAACAGATTCATCTCCGGCTCTTTCCCCACATAGCATAGGATTTCTTTCCTGTCCTGTTCATGTAAAGTTCGCATATTCTCCTCCCTGTCCATGAAAATCTTTTCATTTTTCTAAATCTTAAAGCAGATTCTTCTCTATGTAGCGCGCCACACCATCCATATCGTTGCTCTCTGTCACAAAATCCGCTATATCAAGAACCCCTTTGATGGCATTGGATACAGCGACACCCACACCGCAATTCTTTATCGGCTCTATATCGTCATTGTCGTCTCCAAAATATACTGCCTCGCTTTTGTCTATGCCTACAGCTTTCAACATGACTTTGATCCCATTCCATTTTGTTGACGCAGTACTCATGATTTGTATTAATCTTCCCTCCGCCACCGTCATATAAGTATCCGGTGTCAACGCTTTCTCAACTTCCGGCTGTATCACATATTCCTCACTGCTCAGCAATATCTTATATATGATACTTTCCGTGGGCAATGTAGGAAAACCCTCAAAGACAATGGCATTCCATTCCGGAATGGAAACATTTGCATAAATCCCATTTCCCGTTTCCATTGACAGCGTCACATTCGGTATCGCGGTCACCTTTTTCAGAATATCCTCCGCGCTGCCGGACACAATACCGTTTTCCAGCACTCCACCTGGTAAAATGATCCTTGCACCGTTTAAGGTCGTTACTGCGTCAAAGCCGATCTGTCTCTGATAGGTCAAAATAGCCCTTTCCGGACGGGCCGTTGCCGCCATGAGAAGCATTCCGCTGTCACGGCACTTTTTTAATATGGCACATGTATATTCCGACACGGATTTATCTGTGCGCAGCAGGGTTCTGTCTAAATCAGTTATAATCACTTTCATTATATCTCTCCTACAACTGTGAAAGCTTTCAACCACAGATAAAAATAACTGTGTACCGCAATCACTTCGTCAATATCTTTATAGGCATAAGGCGCTTCCGCCCGGATCGACTCCTCCCATTTCTTCAAAATATCTGCTCTGCCCTTTAAGTCACTGCGGGCCGGGTCAATCGGCGTAATGATATGGAACTTTTCCATAAACTGACGAAAGGCTTCATCATTTCCCCTGATTGCATCCCCGCGGGACTTTTTCCGCCCTGCGCCATGGCTGGCGCAGCAGGGTAAATATCCTGACAGATCCTGCGGTTCAGCAAACCGCTGTGATGGCCGATTGTCAGGGAGCCCGCATAAAGCATCACCGCTACGGCTCCCTTTTTAATATTCCAGGCATTGGCAGTCTGTCCGTCATAAATCTCAGCAACCCGCTGCACTTCCAGAAAATGATTGCCACCGCCGATTGTTCCGATCTGATCGTCATACGCTCATTGATCATAGCTGCCGATAAAATCTTCTAAACCCTCCGTATCATCGGCCTTCAGACTTCCCCGAAAAACAGTGCGGCTTAACCATCTCTCCTTAATATCCTGCTGGTAATACCGCCACAAGCCGCTCTTTTTACTGTCATTATTTGTCTCCAACAGCCCTACAAGACCGTAGCGGAA
>JAIDME010000509.1 GCA_029050705.1 Acetatifactor sp. | reverse complement strand
CGCCTGTCCTGTACGATTACCCGAAGGTCGTAGCAATACTCCTGAAAAGTATCTTTACTGTGCCATCTTTCCGCAACACAGTCCAGTTCCAAAAGTTTGTCCAGAAATGCTGCCGCATCCTCTCCCTCAAACCTGTACAGTCTTTTCGTATTGACGACCTCACCCTGAGCAAGAGCCGCACAGGTGTAAAGAGCAATTTTCCCCCTTACCGGCGAAAACCGAATCGCCGTCACCCCTGCCGCTCCTGACCCTCTCATTGGTTTTAAAAAGATCTGATGAATCCTGCTCTCCCTCAAAAAAAAGAGCAGTTCTTCCCTACAGGAAAAGGAGGCATCATACATTTCAGTCACGGGAATTCCGTTTTCGGCAAGTGTCTGCTTACATTTTCGCTTGTCAAGCACCTCAGCGATATCACCGGGATGATTAAAGAATCCGCCAAAAGACATCCGGGCAAGCCTAAACAGATGCTCCCTGTACTGACCGGTAAGTTCATCCAGTTCTTTCAGGCGACAACTTTCCCATTCGGGCGCATCTATCTTTAAAATACGGTTTTCTATGTCCGATGTTCCTTCTGCAAAGGGAAAATCCTTCCAGTCATAAAAAGCAACAGGGACCCCCGCATCGGCGGCTGCCTTCTCGAAATACATCTTCCTTTTACTGCCTTCTGAGTTCCTGCTGCCCTTTGAGCCAATCAAAACAATTCCGCTTATTCTGTCAGCATCGCGTTGTACCATATTTTCCCGTCCCATTCCTCTGCTTCTTCCTGCTCGGATACATCAGCTTCAAGGGACAGATTTTCTATCTTCTCCATCATCTCATCAGACAAATAGTGATGATGCACATCCAGCTTCCTGATATTCGATAGCCCCGGCAGCTTCTCCAGAAGCAGGTTTCCGCCCTTGTCCGTCAAGGTTCCGCATGACAGATCCAAAACTTCAATCTGACGGATGTACTTGCATTCCAGCACCACCTGTGCCAGTTCATCCTGAATCTCACTGTCCGCAATTCCGAGATAGGTGAGATTGGGAAAATCGGAATTCGCCAGCAGTTCCTTTATGGTACCTGCATCGCCATCAAATCCATAGTCCTCCACACCAATATAAAGAAGAAGCTTTTTCAGACCGGGCAGCTTCGCTTTCTCAATTTCCTTGATAACATCGGCTCCCAGACCGCCGCAGATAATGGTCAGAGACTCCAGATTCTCATGCTCGATCTCTCCCAGCGTCAATTCCATACTGCCTTTTATGGTCAGCTCCTTCAGCTGAGGCATAGCCTTCCATATCCGGCTGTAATCCCCCTGCATGATCCATGAGACCTCGCACTCCTCAAAGTCCATATCGCCCACAAAAAGCTTTGTGATATGGCTGAATCGATCGGCATTCCTGGCGATGGCATCAATGATCGGCTGGCAGTCGTCTTCATATGCGCTGCCCCAGCTGCCGATAATAAGCTCATCCAGTCCGGTGAATTCCGGGTCCGCCAGGATATCCTTCACCATGGTCTCCGCGTTTTTCCCGCTTTCATACTCATCGTAATCGTAAGAATAAGTTTTGCTTTTTCCCATTTTTGCTGTTTGCCTCCTTCTTAATTGATTCACATTTCCATTATACAGATCGTCAGGTAAATATTCAATATGCAAAACAGCCCTTGCTCTCCTCACACTACTCTCCCGTGAGTTCCACATACAACGGCCGGTGCCCCACCGCGGGCAGAAAGACCTCCAGCAAATCCTTCATCCCAAGCCGAATGCTGGAGGTGTTCATGCAGGGATGACCGCCAAAGTATTCTCCCCGCAGAATATCCCTGTCTATCAGCAGCTGCACCCTGCGCTCCGTATCGTGCATCAGCCCCATAACGCTGACACTGCCCGGGCTGATGTGCAGATAGCGCTCCATGTAAACCGCCTCCCCAAAAGACAGCCTGGAACTGCCGATCTGGGCGGAAAGCTCCCTGGTCTTAAACACCTTGTCTCCGGGCATCATCAGCAGATAAAATGCAGTCCGCTGACGGTTGCACAGAAACAGATTTTTGCAGATCACAGCACCCCCCAGCGCTTCATTCACTGCCTGACAAGCCTCCATAGTATTGGCTTCCATATGGTCAATCCGCTCATAGGGAATGTTCAGCCGCTCCAGCAGCTCATACACTGCCAGTTCCCTCTCCCGGCGATGGGCCTCCTTCGGATCCGGCCCCCCGGGCTGCAGCACAAGACGCTGCTCTACAGGCCACGCCTTTCCCTGATACCAGCCGATGATGCCGTCCTTTTTACAGTAATACCCCGCCCCGGTCTGCAGGATCACGGACAGCTGATTCCCCGGATCCACAGCCAGCGCTGTGTCTGCATAATCGTCATAATGCAGCCCGCCGTCGCTGTCACGATAGGACCATTTCATGGGTCCCGTAAAAGTTTTTCCCGAGGAAAGCTGTCTCCACTCCCCCATATCCCCTTCCTGGGATAACAGTTCCACCCTGCTTTCAAAATACTGAATGTGTACCCGGGCTGTACAGCCTTCCTGGCTCTCCAGCGCTTCCACCCGCGGCGCGCCGTCATACCCCATCCAGCTGATCTCTTCCATATCCGCCCGGCTGTCCGGAATAATAATCCCGTTGAGCTGCCCTGTGCGCTTCAGGCCATTTCCCCCGTCTATGCACAGGATTCCCCTCTCCCGGTCAATCAAAGGGGTTACGTCTTCCCGGTCTGTGCGGTAAAGACAGGTAGGCCAGTGGCCCGTTACCACGATATGATCCCGAAAAGTATATCCCTGATTGTAAAAATCATCGTTTTTCAGGTATGACAGTGGATCCGTTTCCGCCAGGCTCTCCACTTCCTCCGTGGGCACACCGCCATGGACAAAAATATATTTTCCGGCTGTCAAAATCGTCGGCCTGCTCCAAAGGAATTCCAGCTCCTCATGAAACTGTTCCAGCATCATACGGCGGTACTCCGCAGCCTTCTCCCCCTCCACCTGCTCGATGGATATCCCCATATCTGCAAGCATTTCAGAAAAGAGGCTTCCTCCCCAGGTACGCTCCGCCCATCGAAGAAAGCCTGCCCAATCTGCCACCCCCTCAGGGGATTCGTCGTCCACCTTCAGAATCCGCCCCAGATCCACATTACCCATGGACACATACACAGAATGCCGTCCTGCCAGATCCATCACATACTGTACTGTACGCAGACTCTCCGGCCCCTTTTCGATCAAATCTCCCACGATCACCAGTATATCGTCAGCCTCGTAATGCATCTGCCGCAAAAGCTGAATCAGACGATCCGGATGACCGTGAATATCACTGACTGCCAGGATTCGCTGCCCCGGCTTCGTGTCAATATGTTGTATTCTTGTCTTTATCTGATGTGCCATACCCTCTCTCCCATGCCACCACCTGCTGTTCTGCCGCTATGCACTCAATAGTACCACGAATATACATTATTGTAAATCGCGTTGTCACAGGTTCTCATTTTCCGGCAACAGTTCAGCCCTTCGGTCGCTGGTATGTTATCAATCGGCTATTCTGTATAATGCGAAGTCGTCTACGGTTCCCCAGCTTTTGGGATTTGATTTAATTCTGACGCCAATGGTCAGCATTCCGTCGGTAACCTTGATTTCAGGAATCGTCGGGTTTTTCCAGTCGATATAGGTGGTGAGGGCAAATGAGTCTGTCTTCTCACCCTCGCCTGTGATCGCGTATAATTCAAATGAAGCAGTGGCATTACAGTCGCCGCCTTGGGAATAGGCTGTCAGGTAGTAGGTTCCCGGCTCCAGATCCGTAAATTCCTGCT
>JAIDME010000508.1 GCA_029050705.1 Acetatifactor sp. | reverse complement strand
TGATGTTTATAAGAGACAGGATATGACCGGAACCTTATAGTTCCGCAATATGCTGTTATACTCACTGACACTGCCTGCGCCGATATTGCTCATGCCCATCTGCTCTCACCTCCTGTCTGCTTTTTATGCTTCAACATCCGAATATTTACATTTCATAAAATATATCGGCTTTTTTCGTCTGAAAGTTAACTTAATTCAACATTTTTTTCAATTCATCCATAAAGGTATTGACATCCTTAAACTCTCTGTAGACCGAGGCAAACCTGACATAGGCCACCGGGTCCACCGTTTTAAGCTTATTCATCAGGAGTTCACCGATCACCTGGCTGGATATTTCCTTCTCCTCCATATTTGTGACCTCGTTCTCCACCTCGTCCACCAGACATGTGATCTGTTGTGCGCTCACAGGCCGCTTATGACAGGCGCGAAGCACGCCCGCCTCAATTTTGGAGCGGTCGTAGGTTTCCCTGTTATTATCCTTCTTGATGATGATCAAAGGGATAGTCTCCACCTTCTCATAGGTTGTAAAACGCTTCCCGCATTCATCACAGACGCGCCTGCGCCGGATGGAATTGTTCTCCTCCGCCGGTCTGGAGTCGATTACTCTTGTATTTTCATGACTGCAAAAGGGACACTTCATAGTCTTTCTCCTTTTTTGACAATTTTGCACAAAAAATGCTATTATCCTTAGTTCAATTTAGCATATTCAGCAATGAATGTCAACTAAAATGATGTCCGGACCAATCTGGCAAATATCTTTGAAAGGAATCACTATATCCGGTTCACAATTTAAAAAATTCAGTATCTTGTTGCCCCCCGGAACCATGATCTTACAGATACAGCCACTGCAGGGGTCAAATTCCAGATCACACACCTTTCCCAGCTTTTTACAATTTTTTGTATTGATGACATCCTTACATTTCAACTCGGAAAATAACACGTTTCAAGCCTTCTTCCCGGGAATATTGTTTAAACAGTATATGTTTTTTCCGACTCTGGCAGAACGGAAAATAACCTGTTCTTACATGGAATAATTTTCTCGGTCAGGTACATACTACCACTATTGAAGTCAGTAAGTTTAAGGCGCACGGCGCAGAAATGAGGAAGCACATGGCACAGGGTAAAGTTGAAATCTGCGGAGTAAACACCTCCAGACTCCCGCTTCTGAAGGCAGAAGAAAAGGAAAAGTTATTCCGGCAAATCGAAGCCGGTGATACAAAAGCAAGGGAAGCATACATCGAGGGAAATCTGAGGCTTGTCCTAAGCGTTATCAAGCGTTTCTCCTCCAGCAATGAAAATGTGGACGATCTCTTCCAGATAGGCTGCGTGGGACTCATCAAGGCGATCGACAACTTTGATTCCTCTCTGAATGTCAAGTTCTCCACCTATGCGGTTCCCATGATCATCGGAGAAATTCGTCGATTCTTAAGGGACAACAGCAGCATCCGTGTCTCCCGCTCCCTGAAAGACACCGCCTACAAAGCAATCTACGCCAGAGAATCTCTGACCAGGCGCAACCTGAAGGAGCCCTCTATCGAAGAGATTTCCACCGAAATCGGCGTTTCCAAGGAAGATATTGCATACGCACTGGACGCTGTCCAAAATCCCATGAGCCTCTATGAGCCCATCTTTACCGACGGCGGCGACACCCTCTACGTAATGGATCAGATCAGCGACAAAAAAAATAAGGAAGAGACCTGGGTAGAACATCTCTCCCTCAGTGAGGCTATGAAAAAATTAAATCCAAGAGAACACGAGATCATCTCCCTGCGCTTTTTTGAGGGCAAGACCCAGATGGAGGTAGCGGAATCCATCGGCATATCCCAAGCTCAGGTCTCCCGGCTGGAAAAGAATGCCCTGAGAACCATGCGCACCTACCTGTCCGCCTGAAAAGCGGGCAGGCATGCTTTGTCATTCTTCCTCCAGATCATACAGGCATCCCGTCGCAAAAGGGCTTCCCACATCGCAGCGCCCATGGTGATATGCCTTCTTAGTCGTTCCCTCCTCCACATCTTCTGATGTTTCCACTTTTATGCGGCTGACTCCGGCCTCCGTCATGGTATCCAGCATTTTTATCACATTCTCCACACTGTTCAAAGAACTCCCTCCTTTTTATTAATCTTCTGAAGGAACTTTCCAATGCCGCTGATACACGCAAAAAGCAGCGCGCCGATAAAGGCCCCCAGTGTATTGGTAACAATATCGTCAATCTGAAAATACCCCCTGCCCGTCACCAGCTGCATAGTTTCTGGCTCTTATACACCTCTCCGAGCCCACGAGACCT
>JAIDME010000507.1 GCA_029050705.1 Acetatifactor sp. | reverse complement strand
GTGGATGACATTGCCGACCTGGTGTTTGAAATGGAGAAAAATGCGGCAAAGGATGCGGCTTATCGCATCAGGGAGCTTGTGAAGCTTGCAAAGGCTTCCATTCAGGAATACGTAGTCAGGGAAGATGCTGAAAAGCTGCAAGCATTAATTGACGAACTTAAACAAGATGCAGGCGCGGTTAAGAAGCCTGACTGCAAATATGACGCCATTGTCGGCAGGCTGAACCGGGTAGATGAGATACTGAAGAAGGCTCTGGCCCTTGAGGAACCTAATTTCTTCTGTATGGGCTATTATCTGACCTTCAGCGGGAAAGAGCTTCCGTCCATGAACAGCATAGGGGAACTGAACGCATTCCTGCGTAAATATCTGGATGATAATTTCATGCTGGATTTTATCGCCGATGCCAAAAAGGGGATGATGTATGCGGCGGAGAGCTCCTGCCGCAGCAAGGAGGCCGCTGTCAGGGCATTGAAAGAGGCCCTGCCCACATTCGAGAAAAAGGAATTGGATGCGGCTGAGTGCCGCAGTGTGCAGAAGGAGCTTTCTAAAAAGGTCCTGGCTACGATCAACAAACTGGAGGTTGTCAAGGACAATCTCACCTATACGTTTCCCGTCCGCCTGGAGAGTGAGATCAACCGCTACTTTTCTTCCATTACCAAGAACCGGGATGAGGAAAAACGCTATGCGAAGGCAAAGGCAAAGTATGACAAGCTGGCAGCTCGGGGAAAAACTCCGGAATGGAAGGTTGTAGAGGCTAAGATCACCGATCTGGATGAGGTTCGGGATGACATCTGTCATCAGATCACGCGCCAGATTGAGCATTTTGAAGCTGCTCTTTCCAGAGAAAAGGAACGCGATTTCGATACGGAGACCGTGGCGGGCATTGACTATCTGAAGGAAAACGCATCCGGTGTGGTCAACAAGGTAACGAAGCAGATCGCAAAAGCAAAAGCAATTCGTCTGATGGAGGAGGTTGGTATTGCGGAGCCCAGAAAGCGCTACCGGCAGTATCCCTTTGAATTTTCCGGCGGCATGCGTCAGCGTATCGTGATCGCCATTGCCCTGGCGGCAGACCCTGACATCCTGATCTGCGACGAACCTACCACGGCGCTGGATGTGACTATCCAGGCACAGATACTGGAACTGATAAACAAGCTGAAGGCCGAGCGGCACCTTTCCATTATCTTTATTACTCATGACCTCGGCGTGGTTGCCAATATGGCTGACCGCATTGCGGTGATGTATGCGGGGAAAATCGTGGAGTACGGCACCTCTGAGGATCTGTTTTACCAGGCGGCCCATCCTTACACCTGGGCGCTGCTTTCCTCCATGCCGGACCTGGATACCGACGAAAAACTGGAGGCTATACCCGGTACTCCGCCCAATATGATATACCCGCCTGTGGGTGATGCGTTTGCGGCGCGAAATAAATATGCGCTGAAGATAGACTTTGAGCAGCAGCCTCCCATGTTCCGGATTTCCGACACACATTATGCTGCTACATGGCTGCTTCACCCGGACGCTCCGAAGGTAGACCCACCTAAGATTGTAACGGACAGAATCGCCAGAATGAAAGCCAGAAGGGAGTACGAAGATGGAGAATAAGGACAAAACATTGGATGGCCGGGCTGTTCAGTCGGAACCGCTGCTGAGAGTGGAACATCTCTGTCAGTATTTTCCCATGGGAAGTTCAGAACTGAAGGCGGTGGATGATGTCAGCTTTGAGATTCAAAAGGGTGAGGTATTCGGGCTTGTGGGCGAATCCGGCTGCGGTAAGACCACCACAGGACGTTCTGTTATAAAACTTTACGATATCACATCCGGCAATGTGTATTTTAAAGGAGTCCGAATTGCCGCAGGTAAGCGTTCCTATGTTAATGCCATTTCTGAAGCACGAAAAGCTTATAAGGAAAAAATTGCCGCGGCGGGAAGTGATGAGGAAAAGCAGCGGCTGAAAAAGGAACTGG
>JAIDME010000506.1 GCA_029050705.1 Acetatifactor sp. | reverse complement strand
GGAGTACAGGAACGTGATGCTGCTGATGCCGGGTGTCATAGATAGAATGAAAGCCGAAGGTGTGGATTTTGACCTGATTCCTTATGTGACGGCAACCAATGCCGGTTTTACCCTGAATGCCGTACCACAGCTGTCCCGGATTTCCGTGAAATTTCAGGCATTCAGCTATGCTCCTGCGGAAAGGATTGACGAGGAGACGCTGATTTACGGAAGAATGCCTGAGAACAGTGAAGAGATTGTGATCGACCGCTGGGTTCTGGAGTATGTCATGAAGCAGGACGGTATTCTGCAGAACAGCCTTGGAAACATACAGCAGTTTCTGGGAATGCAGATAGAATTTTTCAAAAAAAATTATTCACCCACCATCACAGGTATCTGTGACTGCGGCGATCCGACTATATATCTTCCTATGACGGTACTTGTGTCTCTGGGAGACAGAGGAACGGAAATCATTCCTTTTTCGGAATTTCAGAGCAGGTATCCGGGACTGTATGAAGGAGATCCGCTGGAGGCCGGGGAATGTATCGTGATCACCAACAATGCCGGACCGGTTTATGCGAACAAGGTGGGGTCCGATTTTCGTACAAACAGTAACTTAACCTTAAAGATCAAGGCGGCTATAAAGGCAGATACCTATGCGAGTATTGTAGTGGCGGATGGAAGTCTGGAGGAATTTGTGCTTAGCATGTGCAGCGCGGATTATTGCATTTATGTCGCTGATAAGCCGGCTGCAAAGAGGATTATCACCGAGATTCTGGACGGGGAATACGGGGGGCTTATCCAGTATAAATTGAGGGATCAGAACGGTGATGCATGGAAGGCATACAGGGAGGCAGCTTCTTTGAAAGCGGATGCCAGAACTGTTATCACGGTTACGGTTATTGTGCTGTTGATGATCATGCTGTACCTGATTCAGCGTTCCAGTGTGCAGCACCGTATAGGAATGATGGCGGTGTACCGGCTGCTGGGTCTGCCAAATCGGAAGCTGGCAGCTGTTTTCTCCATTGAGAGTTTCATGCTTTCGCTGGAAAGCGTGTTACCTGCCGCGGCAGTGACGTGGGTGGTGGTGGCAGTACTGAATCTCCTGACAGATTTGGGCTTCCATATGATTCTGCCCTGGCAGGCAGCGGCGGGGGTGGGCCTTCTGGTTATCGCATATTATCTTCTGATCTCCATTCTGCCTGTTGTCTGGCTGCTTAGGCTGCCGCCGGCCAGATTGGCGGCCAAATATGATTTGTAAAAAATATATTGAAATTGCATGTACAGTATGTTACAATTGAAAGCGCTTGGCATTAGGAGGTGTAAAATGGGACCATTGAGAATTGCTTTGACAGTTATTTTTATATTTGTTTGTGTGATATTGGTTGTGCTGGTGCTGATGCAGGAGGGTAAGTCGGCAGGCTTAGGTTCTATCAGCGGAGCGGCTGAGACCTACTGGGGAAAGAACAAGGGACGCTCCATGGAGGGGCGGCTGGTACGGTTTACCAAGATTCTTGCCGTATTGTTTATGCTGCTTGCGATAATACTGAACTTAAATATTTTTTAAGTTGAGGCTGAGCTGCTTAGGAACACTTCTGTGATGACCACAGAAGTGTTTTTGCGTTAAAGTTTTGCCATGCAGAATTGATTGCGCAACCTGTATTCGGAGAGAACTATGGACAGTGATAACAAAACAAGAGAAAAACGAAAAAAGATAATATGTGACCTTGTGAATGACCCGATTTATGTTCCCATGAAAGAGAAGGAGCTGGCAATGCTTCTTCAGGTTGCGAAGGAAGACAGGGAGGAGTTCCGTGTGGTTTTGCAGGAGCTTCTCGCGGAGGGACGGCTGATGCTGACCGTCAAAGGCAAGTATATGAAATCCAACGGCAGGGTGCTGACAGGAACCTTTGTCAGTAATTCAAAGGGATTTGGCTTTGTGGAGATTGAAG
>JAIDME010000505.1 GCA_029050705.1 Acetatifactor sp. | reverse complement strand
GTCTGGGATAAGTGATATTCCCGCTCCGACAGCCGCTCCATTTTTTCACTCTTAAAGGCCCTGTGTTCGCAGAAGCTTCCGGCCACCTTCATCTCCAGTTTCATGGTGCCGTTGTGCAGATAGAAGAAATTTGACTTGCCGCCCATTACCGTATAGGTAAAACGTCCCTGCTGCCCCCTGGCGATTTCCGACTCCTGATAATAGCTGCGGAAATCCGGGCGGACATAGCTTCCCTCAAACTCAAGTTTCCGATACCCGGGATTCAGCATAAACCAGATCAGGAAGTCAGGGGAGGTGATATGCTTTCTGTCCACCATCTCAAAAATAGAATTACACATCTGCAGAAACTCAGGGATATTGTACTTCATCCCCATATTCAGGTATTCCATGTAATAATCCTTGGGATACATCAGCCTGTCCTTGTCAAAGCGGGTGGAATTGGCAGTAAACACGCTCTCGTCCGGCTCCCAGTAGTTCAGCATCATCCTTAAATTGCGGATGGCATGCTGCTCATAGGAGGCATCACCTGTAGCCTCGGACAGCATGATCATGGCGTCATTGTTGACCCGGTTATAATTGCCTGCAGATTTTTCCGCAAACTCACCGTCCTCGTTGCAGTCAATCCCCTCGTTCAGATAGGTAAACGCCGCCGTCTCCATCTCTTTACAGTCAAAAAGTCCGGCGCAGGTCATCAGCACGGATGCGATTGCCCAGCGATGGTTGGGCGTGTGAAATCCTCCCTCCAGCATGCCCCGGGCACCCGATTCGACAATGGTCTCCACCCGCTCTAAAATCTCTCTCTCCCCCTGAGGCAGACAGTCCACTCCGATCCTTCCCGCGGCTTCCGGTCCGCCTTCTGCATCCGGCAGCTTCGCCGCCCCGGCCTTTCCCGCCAGATACCGATACACGGGAAGCAGCTTCTTTATACAGAAAGCCGTGTCGGGAGCTGAAAAGAAATTGCAGGTAATATAGTCAAACAACCCGTTTTCATGCTGTACCCGCCGTATGTAATCCAGGCCCAGCAGGATGCTGTCCAGCACTCTCCCGTCATGGTAGTAGATGGTGTCCTCATTGCAGTATGCCGCCGCCATGGAGGCCACCCGGTAAATTGAAAACTTTGCCTGTACGATCCCCGTCGGATCCGCGAATCCGCCGTACCTGGGACTCTCTTTGTCCAGTACCTGAATCTGTAAGGATTTCTCCACCCTGTCCTGTGTATCCCGAATCATTTTTTGATAATGTTTTTCCATATTCCCTATTCCCTTTCCAGCATGATTGTCTTGATTTCAAAAGCCCGGAAGTTCATCTGTATTCTGCCATCTCTGATTTCCAGTTCCCGCTCCGGCTCCTCCAGCATATTACAGACGCAGGCACGCTTTACATCCAACGCCCCGTTCAGCTTCAGCGTTGCAGCACCTGCGCAGCCCTTTGACTCATAAAGGCGCAGCACCACACCGTTCTCCCTGTCAAAGGCCGGTTTGCAGGTCTCCAGCACTACATGACCGCCCTCCAGTGCAAAGAAGGAAAACGTGCTCTCTGCCGCATCCGAAGCAAGACGCCCTCCGCTGCCGGCGCTTTCTCTCCCGGCACCGGAATCCGCGCAGCCGGATGCCGTCACCTCTACATTTAACTCATAAGCTTCTTCCGTCACCCTGCTCGCGGCAAAAGGACCGGAAAAAGGCAGTATGGAGTATGTAAACCGATGCGTTCCCATGTCCGCCGTCATATCCGGCAGCACAGGGGCACGCAGCAGAGTCAGGGACAGTCTGCTGTCCTCCGCCGACAGTCCGTATTTGCAGTCGTTCAGCACCGCAAACCCGTTCTCTCCGTCGGTCAGCGCCGCATACTTGTGATGGCAGGTCTCATACAGATCCTGCTCATACCGCCGTGATTTGTGAGTGGGGCGTTTGATGTATCCGAACTGAATCTCCTCCAGCACTTCCTTTGTGTAGACCGTTGTGGGGAAATCCACCTTTAATATCCTGTGTCTCTCCCGCCAGTCAATCTCCGTCTCAAAATCGATCCTCGGACTGTCCATGGTCAGGATGATCCTCTGCCGCGCCGTAAAATAGCGCTCCCTCCGCTCCACCGTGACGATAAGGCTGCCGTCCGGCTCCCGCTCTGTCCGGGATATACGGCCGCCGCTTAACTCCTCGGCCGCCTGTTCGTACATCCGTCCCAGCTCCCAGGCGTCGTAATCTACGTTAACATCCCGGTACAGCTTCCAGTCATTCAGGGGCTCTTTTGCATACTCATAACCGCTGTCGCTGTCCGTCAGACTTATGATACAGCCTTTCCCGTCAATTTCCGCCCGGTAAAAGGCATTTGCAAACACAATTTTTTCTTCTTCGACTGCATCCGACGATTCCACCTGCACGCCGTCCTGCGGCCTCACATCGTCCGCTCCGGCTTCAGCCCTCAGCGTCACATAGCCGCAGGAGGGCAGCTGCAATCCTTTCCAGCTGCGCTCCCAGCTCAAAGAGTTGAAAAGCACTCGCTTAGAGTTAAAAAGCACTCGCTCTGAATCGAAGGCATCCCCCCGGGAGTCGGACATAACTTCTCCCCCCGCCAGCTCCGCCAGCAGCTGTTCCGCAAGCAGACGGCTCTCACGCTCCGTCAGTTCCAGCGCCTCCCTGGCTTCCTCATTGACCCGCTGTATGGAGGAACCCGGAAGAATGTCATGAAATTCCTGAACCAGCAGAGTCTTCCAGAGTTCTTCCAGCTTTCTCAGAACCCTCTCCTCCCGGGAACGATTCTCATATTTCCCCGCAAGCCGCATCAGCCCCGCAAGATACTCCGCCTCCCGCAGCGCATACTCCGCCCTGCGGACGCCTCTTTTGATCTTCGCCTGGGCCGTGTAGGTTCCCCGGTGCCATGCCAGATACAGTTCGCCGTAATAAACATTCCGGATCTTCCGGCCGTCCAGCCTGTCAAAAAACGCGGCAGGACTCTCCATGGTGCATCGGGGCGCCCCTTCCAGATCACGGCAGCGTTCCGCCGTTTCCACCATGATTTCCGTAGGGCCTCAGCCTCCGTCGCCATAGCCGAAGGGAAAGAGAAAGGTAGCAAGCTCCTTCCGCTGGTTCCTGGCATTCTCCCAGCGCCTGCGTAGTTCCCCTGAATTAAATAC
>JAIDME010000504.1 GCA_029050705.1 Acetatifactor sp. | reverse complement strand
ATGATAAAATTCCGGATCAGGTTTATATTTGCGTATCATTTCTGAAGTATATACCGCATCAACAACCAATTCGTTTCTCTCTAAATCCTGATATAACGGATTATTATCGGTGGTTGAACCAATTACTACTTTATATTTTTTTCGAAGATTTTCTATGGACAGCAAAGTCTCATCGAAACATTTTCTTTTTCCTAAGGTATCAAGCATTATTTTAACATCACTATCGGCATCCCGGCATATATCATATTTCAGATAAAGCTGTTTTAGATCACACATAAAAACAGTCTCTTCATTTACAAACAGGTTCGCATTGGCATTATCCATATTAATACGATGTTGTTTTTTCCATTCTTTATAAAATTCCTGCGGATTAATATCTTTATCTTGTAATGCCAGGATTTTTTTCACAGCATCCACTGAGCCTGTCCCTGTTGAGATCAATGTTCCATATGCATCAAAAATAATTAATTTCATACAGTAGAATCACCCTCCTTCTGCAATCTCCTCTACCGTTGGAAAATATGGAGAAAGGAACGGGTCTTCCCTCAACGTAAAATTTCCTTTTGCCAGTACAAATACCTGAAAAGCATTGTCGAATCCGTCCCTGTCTTCATCATCATGCAAATAAAGCAAACCATACGAACCGGGTGCCAATAAAGCTATTTGTCTAAAAAAATCAACAATGTCTTTTATATCCTCCGAAAAGTGATTGGTAAATTTTGCTGCCGTCACAAGCGCTTCTCCGTTGCTGTAATTTATTTGCAGTGAAGTCCTGTCCATGTCCATTTCATTAATCTTTTGAATTAAAGAAGCTACAATCTGCTCTATATGGCTTTCTTCGTCATCTGCTGCATAATTTTCTCTGAGTGTTGCCCAGCCGTGTAGTTCAACCATGAGTACACCTCGTTTCAGTTCTCTATTTGCAAGCCTCGGATCTGCATGCCACTATTCGAATATTTGATGCAGATGCAGATAACTTCTGATTACACACATCAATAAATTTAATGCAATTATCTGTTATGTCATGCAGAAAATGAATGTTGATCAAGAAACGATCAAAATCCTTTTGAGGATAGATATCCTCATACTGCCTGCTATCAATATACCACAGATAAGTATTAAGTTTATCCTGCAGTATGGAAATATGGTCAAATTCAAACTTACCTTCAAAATCTAAATGATCATATATTTCCATGATCAATGTTTTATCGGCATCGTCAAATGCTATACCATCAACCACGTCCGTATCCGTAACCGCCATATATTGTACTCCCTTTCGTTGATCGGATTTATCTGCCTTTCATCCTCACTGTCTGAATAAACTCCGCATTACACTCTACGATGGCGCAGATGTCCTCGTCAGACATTCCCCTTGCCAGCATATTAGTAACAACAGTGCGGGCTTTATCTGCCGCCCCCTGACTGATTCCCTGCTCTTTTCCGGCTGCTGCCGCATCCGCCAGCAGCTCTCTCATGGCCTGACACATATCATACTCCTCCTTGTTTTCATTCCTGTTTATGTATCTTTTACGTTCGCTCCACAGTCTCGGCGCATTCAGAATTACAGACATTACTTTTACGGTCTCCGCATCCAGGATTCGGTAGGAAGGGTCTCGAAGCAGAACCTCATATAATAGTTTTTTGTTTCTCCGAAAATTCATGACAGCAAAGACTTCGCGCAGTTCTGTGTGGAACATATGGAAACTCTCCTGCTCATTAACGCAGAAGATGATGATGGGGTAATCTGCGAAAAAACGCCCCATGTCCTCTCTGTCCGCTCCGATGTCTATCATGTCCCTGAGGGACAATGGCCCATCCCATGGTTCCTCGCCATGGTAAAGGCATAGGGTATAAACAGGAGCAAGACGGTCCTGCCGCGTGATGCCGCAGAGTCTTTCGGCCGGAGTGGGGAGAAGCTTCCGGGCCTTGTTGTATTTTTTCAATTCGCGGAGCTGTCTGCCGTATTCCAGAGAATCGTACTGCATACACCTGTAGGGCAAAGTATAGTCAATATTTTCCTGATTTTCCAACGCCAAAATGCGCAGGGTTTCTCCGTCATCTGTTATCATTTTCAAATCCCGTGTCCTGTCCAGGGGATTTTCTGTCATGTCCGAATATGTTTCAGAACCCTCCAGAAGCCGGTCAGCCCTTATAACGGGTTTCCCCTGAAAGAAGACACCGTTAAACAGGTCGGCAAAACGTTCCCTGTCACACAAAAAAGTCCTCATTGCCGTATTTAATTTTCCCATGCGAACAACCTCCTTTGTATAGCAGAGGCCGCAACTGATGCGCATGGATACAGGCTCTGCCACAAACTGTTATTTGAGTAAGGTGGCAGATACTGCCTGAATGTGCCGAATGCACGGTTCATGATTACTCTTGACTCTTTTATGATAAGATATTATTGAACCGGTGTCAAGAAAAAATATATCATACTAGAGGATAACTAATGCAGTTATTAACGCAATGTGTTCACATATCTTTACCTTAAAATTAACATTAATCCACTGTTCCAATATACGCTACTGTTTTATTTGCAATAGTCAACACATTATCTTTTGAATATTTCTCGAACAAATCAGATAGCGCATCTAAGTATTCACTATAATTCTCGTCTCCGTTTTTCAATGAATATGAACCGGATAAACTACGACTGATGAATTTGTTTTTATCATAAAAAAGAGGATTGTCAAATTCTATATATTCATATTTATCCTCAAAAAATTGCTTTATTCTTATATCGTCCTTTTGTATTCCACCGCCAAAGCCTTTGAAATCCGGACAATATCCAGAATATATTTCAAAGCTGCATTGATTGATCTCGCTGGACATATCACGCATATTCCATATCAGAAAAACACTTCCATTGTTTCTTAATACTCTCTTACATTCTTCTTTAAAGGAAGAAATATCAAACCAGTGAAACGCTTGTGCTGTTGTTATATAATCAACAGACTTTTGATCTAACTTCGTTTCCGTTGCAGTTCCATCAACTGCATGAAAATTCTTATACCTACCTAATTCTTCTAAAGCAATTTTTCGCATATCATCATTTGGTTCGATACAATATACAAAACTTCCTCTATCTAGTAATTGCTTTGCAAGCTTTCCGGTGCCTGAACCTATGTCAGCTATAACTGATTCTTCTGTGAATCCATATTGTGAGTACAAACTGTCAATTAATTTATTTGAATATGCAGGTCTGCCAATTGTGTAGTCATTTGCCAGGCCACTAAAATTTTGTGTGTAATCCATAAAATAGACTCCTCTGTAATTAATATGGAAAAATTAAAACAGCAGATATACATCACTTTGGGTTTTTTTATCAAAATATTCCTTTAATTCCAATATTGCTTCCCACTTATGAATTGTGGTATCTTTAAACCCAAATTTTATCACACTGTTGACCATCTTCTTTTCGGCATAACAATAACCATTTGCCAATGACAAAGCATCACACAATTGAATCAACTTATCGTAATCATTATAAGTAATCCCTTTTAAGTATTCTGCCACAAATTGCTTTTCCTCACTATTGCAATCCCAGGTGTCATAAATTGCTTCTACATCCTGATATTGAAATGTATGTGTGAGACAAATTCTTGCTCCTTCATCAAATCCTATATGAGTTAAGTATTTATAACCTTCTATGGCATGGCGAGCCTGCAAATTGCCATTTCTCCGACCAATATCATGAAGCAATCCGTAAATATATGCCTTTTCGCTATTCATACCCGCCTTGTGGGCTATTTTTTCTGCCAAACGTGCCACATGATATGAATGATCTACCCATGCGCCTTTATTCATACTTTCTGCTTCTATAAGCAAGCTTTCTGCGATTGCTCTATCCATCATCATACCTCCATGTCTTGCTCCTCCATGAATTCTTCTTCCTCATCATAACAATGCAGGTCATGCAGAATAACATTTTCAACAATATCATCAGGACAATAAATTTTTAATCCAAGCTTCTTGCTTGAGTACCCTTCCTCATCTTCATCTTTTATTAAGTCGTCCGTTATCTTTATCAGTTGATCCACTAAATCTCCCGGCTCTTTGGTTAGCGGAATCTCCACCTGATCATATTTTAATATCAATGCTTCCGGCGATATATCAGGAAACAGTTCTACGCCTTCCAATAACTCCCTGTTGCTGCATAATGTATGCATATAGCCGTAATCGTCCAAAAATCTGTCCTCCACAGGGTAGCCGTACATACATGATGAGGTGCTCTCTCCGTATATCTCCTTGACTTCTTTTCGTGACATGCCAAAAACTAATTTCCCAACCTGCTGATATGGGATAAAATCAAAAACCATACTCATATTATTTTCCCTCTTTCATTAGCGTATTAATTTCAACTCCTATCAGAATTGAAATATCTTCATGTGTGACAGCAATCGTCCACTCCAGCGTTTTGTCAAAGATAGCAGCATCTATTTCTTCCCAGGGCTCTAAGCTGCTGACGTATTTGCATATTTCTTCATAATCGGCTATATAAAGTTCTTCAGTTCTTTCCAGATAAAAGAACAAATCTTTTTTGTCCTGCAGCTCTACTTTTTCAAGTTCCTCAGTGGCAATAATCCTATCTCGTTCTCTTTCAAAATTACACCACATAAGATTTCTGCCCCGAGTTTTATTATCAAAAAAGCAATAGTCCTTTTTCAAAAATGCTTCGATATATTTCGATATGACAATGTCTTTATACGATTCTTCCTGCTTTTTCCCATTTATGCTGTTCACGACAATTATTGTCCTCCTGCAAACACATGACGATAAATCTTCAAAAGTCATTTTGTTAATTAACCTTATTTACTTTTCACTGCTGCTCTTCGCAAAATTTCGAATTTCCGTTTTCCTACATTTTGCCTTTCCAGCCGTTCCCACTTATTGCAATTGATTTTCTGCTTTTTATTCATACAGATTGCTAAAATAGTATTTTCATGAGATATCTTCCCTAACTGCTCCAGCATTAAATCTAAAGACGCCGATTCACCATTATCCCATTCTACAAGGTTTCCATAGGGAACATCTGTAATGATGATATCCGGAAGAATATGCGGTAATGTCTTTGTGCAGTCGGCTTCGAAAATTTCCGCAGATACATCTTGAGAAAACATATTTTTTAATCTGTCGCAGCTGTGTAACGCTTCTTTATGTGAATCTTTTCCGTATTTGTCATATAGCTGCCGAATTTCATCTTTTCTGTTAATTATCCCGATATCTGTTAATAATGCCACATTTTTCTTGGCATGAGAGATCATATTTTTGTCTATATCACTGCCATACATTTTTTTGATTTCCTGAGCATAAAAAAATCCAAGAACTGTCAGAGCATAGCCGCCTCCACAGCAGGGATCATATATAACAATGTCCTTTTTATTTTGTAAATAGTTTTTGGCTCGACAGTATATTTCGATCAGCAGGCGAACCGGAAAATTGGGAATTCCTCCTCCGCCATAAATAACCTGCCCGCTTGCAAAATCTTTAAAGTTATCATTTTTGCAATACAAATATTCCATGACTCTACCTTTCGTGAATCATTATTTTGCGGGCAGCATAGATGCCGATTTTATAAGGCAGAGGTCTGAGGTTGTGATCGGCTTCCTTTAATTTTTCACGGATATTGATATGCTGAGGGCAGTGCTTTTCACACTTACCGCAGCCAATGCACTGTGATGCAAAACCGGGTTCCTTGCGCAGTCCCATATTCTGGGCAAACTCAAAGCGGGCGGAGGTTTTTTTCTCCATATACATCAGATTGTAATAATAGAAATTGCCCGGAATATCTACTCCCTTGGGACAAGGCATACAGTATCTGCAGCCCGTGCAGCCTACCTTTTCACGCTCACGTATGATCTGCTTGATCTGTTCAACGATCTTCCTGTCTTCTTCTGTAAAATGCCCCGGTTCAGCCTCCGAAGCAATGCGGATGTTCTCATTTACCATATCCTCAGAGTTCATACCGGAAAGCACACAGCTGACTTCCGGCTGATCCCACAGCCATCGCAGCCCCAGTTCGGCGGGCGTATAGCCCTTGCTGTCAGAGGCAAGCACTTCTTTTGCCTTATCCGGCAGATCCACCAGCTTGCCGCCGCGGAGAGGCTCCATAATGATAACCGGAATCCCTTTCTCTGCCGCCGCCTGAAGACCTCTCCTCCCTGCCTGGGTATGCTCGTCCAGGTAGTTGTACTGAATCTGGCAGAAGTCCCAATCATAAGCGTCCAGAAGTCTCAGGAACATCTCAGTCTCGCCATGGTAAGAAAAGCCGATGTTACAGATACGGCCCTCGGCTTTCCGGCGCTCAATCCAATTCTCAATACCCAAAGACTTAAGATGCTCCCATTCCGCATAATCCGTGAACATATGCATCAGATAGTAGTCAATATGGTC
>JAIDME010000503.1 GCA_029050705.1 Acetatifactor sp. | reverse complement strand
TTTTTAACAGCTGAATCTCCTCAATAAACTAATTGGACGGGTCGCGCTTCTGGACACTCTGGAATATCTGAAAAAAGGCGGCCGCATTTCCGGCGCAGCCGCACTGGCCGGAAGTATTCTGTCCATCAAGCCTGTCATCGCCATACAGAACGGTGAAGTTGCCGTTCTGGGAAAGGCCAGAGGTTCAAAGCAGGCAAACAACCTGATCGTAGAACAGATTCACGCAGCGGGAGGCATCGATTTTTCCATGCCTTATTTTCTGGGATACACAGGTCTGAGCAGGGACCTTATCCAAAAATATATTGAAGACAACTCTGCCCTCTGGGAAAACGAAACAGATTATCTTCCCGTGGACAGCGTAGGCGGCACTATCGGAACATACGCAGGTCCCGGTGCCATCGGGGTAGCCTTTGTGGCAAAAGAATAATCAGCGCTCATTCTCGGGCATCCCGTCTCTGGGCATCCGGGGTGCCTCTCCTTCTTCCGGCGTCCCTGGTCTCTCGCCGTCCCCGGTCATTTCCGGCATCTCACCATTCCCCGGCATTTCCGGTCTCTCGCCGTCCCGGGTTCGTTCACCCCGTCCGCCGTCAAAGCCGTCCCTGTCACCGCCAAAGCCGCCTCTGCCGCCGCCAAAATCTCCTCTGCCGCCGCCAAATCCACCGAAGCCGTTTCCGTAGATCAGGCTGTCCAGGATCACCTCATATTCCTCTGTTCCCACATGGACTGTATAAGTACCGCCCTGCACCATCTCAGGGCAGCTGACTACCACTGAATTAAAACCGCTCTCCGCAGTATAGCTTACAAGCACATTGCCTTTTCCATCCTCCAGGCTGACCTCCGTGCCCGCCTTACAGTTGGACGTGCTGACCAAAGCGGACCCCTGTGTGGAGGATTCCCCGAAATTCATAGCCATCCCGGAATTTCCCACTGCCACCAGCGTACCGCCCGTAATCTGTGCGCTGTACTCATAGTCGATAGCACCGTTTGCACTTGATTCAGGTCCTGATATATAGATTTCACCGCCGGTCATCGTAATTGTTCCGTTAGAGTCGATACCGTCCCCGTCGGCATTAACATAGATTGTACCTCCCGAAATCAAAAGGGCGCCTGCGGCATTCAGGCCATCGTCAGTGGCATAGAGCCTGATACAGCCTCCTGAAATAACAACCTCTTCTCCTTCTATGCCCTCATAGCAGGCAGAAATATTGACAGTACCTCCGGCCACCGTGGCTGTATCATCAGCATGCAGTCCGTCATCGCCGGTGGCAATGTCAAACTGACCGCCGGTTACAATGAGACTGCTGCCGGAATGCAGCGCATCATCCTGAGAATCTATATAAAAACTGCCATTATTGATAATCATCTGCCCTCCGGCCTTAATACCCTTGGTACTGATGTCACTGCCGTCCTCATCCCGGGCAACCGTTTTGTTTGCACTGCCCTTCCCGGCGGTCAGATTGAAAGTGCCTCCGTCAATCTGCAGGAAAATTCCCGCACTGACACTATCTCCATCGGACACTATGGTGATACTGCCATCCTCAATATAGACAAATCCCTTGTCCTCTTTATCCGCATTCTCGGAATGAATTCCATCCTTTCCGGCGGTAATATTTAATAAAACTGCCGAATTTGCCGCATCCTGCCCGCTTTCTGTCCCGGCCGCAATGCGAACGCTGTCCTTGCCGGACAGTCCGTATCCCGGAGCAGTCACGATAACTGCGCCGCCTGTCACCTTCAGATCATCCTTTGAAACAATGCCATGCCCCGTGACAGCAGTGACATTCAGGCTGCCCTTGCCGTTTATAGTCAGGTCGCTCTTTGCAAAAATGATCCCGTCAATATTGTTGTCATCAATACTTACATAGCTGTCGCCACCGGACAGTTTGTTAACGGTGCCTTCCGCAAGAGTAATAAACACCTTATCCGCCTGCCTGACATAAATTGCCGCACCATTGCTGTTGGAGATTTCCACATTGTCCAGGACCAGCTGAACCTTTGCGGTTTCATCCGCATCTACGATAACCATCCCGTTCTCCAATGAGCCGCTTAAGAGATAGACACCCTCCTCTGTGATGGTGACGTTATCGCTGCCCAGCTCTATCCTGACGCATCCCGCTTCATCATATTCTCCGCTCCTGTCCCTGTCCGTGAACATGGCCTCAGCATCCACAATCGTCTCGGGTACAGCCGCCGTTCCGGCCGCAGACGCCCCGGCTGTAGCCGCTGCTCCGGTTGAAGATGCTCCGGTCGCCTGTCCCTGGCCTGTTGCCGCCAGCGACTCTTTCACCGGTTCTTCATTCCTGCCGCAGCCGGCCAGCAGCCCCGCCGTCATACAGCCGATCATTACCAGTACACAGCATTTATCCCTGAATCTCCTTATACTTCTTTTCATACTACCCCTTATACTTCCTTTCATTCTACTGCCTGTGCGCAACACTTTTACAGCTCATATGCCGCAGTTTCCCTGCGCGACACTGAAATCTCAAGATTGCCGTTTCTGCAGCGAAGCTTGTCGATCAGGTCTTTCTCCTCCTCCGAACTGTTTAAGACCAGGTTATAGGTCAGCCGGAACAGACTCCCCATGTTTGTGGTCTTTACCTGAACCAGCTCATGTGAGGATGTGTATTTCCCCAACACCTCGTCAAAGGCTCCGGTGTAATCCAGATCCTCAGGTATCGTGATATGAAGCACCTTGTACTTTTCACCGTTTTTCCTGCTGCCGAAATCCAGTCTGCTGTATAGCATCATCACCCCACACAGCACCACGGTAAAGAGTACTGCATATCCCAGATATCCCATACCCGCGATCAGTCCCGCGCACATTCCCAAAAAGATAGCCCCTATCTCCTTCGCCGTGCCCGGAACAGAACGAAAGCGAACCAGGCTGAATGCGCCTGCCACAGCTACTCCCGCACCCACATTACCGTTTACCATCATGATGACCACACAGACAATTGCAGGCAGCAGCGCCAGCGTCACCAAAAAACTTTTGGTGTAACGGTTCCTGTAAGTGTATACCCCCGCCAGGATCAGCCCGATCACCAGCGTCACCCCAATACATAATAAAAACTCCGAAACGGAAATGATCGCTGTTGACTGTGTATCAAATATTCCTTTAAAAATCGTGTTAAGCATAAATCAATTCTCCTTTTTCCCTGTTATAAATTTCCGTGTATGCATTGCCGTATTTTGAAAAAGATATCTTTCTGATTTCTTCCTCTGAAAGCACCTTAACCATCCACAGAGGAATATTTCCCGGCGTCTTAATTTCCATCAGGGTCTGCCCCTGCTTTAGTATCGGCGTTCCGTAAACCCCCTTTTCCAGAGACAGATCCGTCTCTCGCCAGAGAATATTTTCATCAAAAGTCACCCGAAACTCACCGGGATTTCTGGTATAATAGGCCTCTCTCTCATAAGAAAGAAATATCCTGGGCTCCAGCGTCCCATAAAACCGCAGGAAGTAGTCAATCTCCTCCGTAATCTGCGATCTGTCCGGCGCCGCTCTTGTGCCGGCCAGATAATCCACAGCTGTCTTCTCCGGGATATGTATCCTGCGTTTGTAGACCACACCTTCATACTTCTTTTTCAATTCCACGAACACCTTATCCCCCGGCTCCACTGTGCCGTAACTTCTGACCCTCAGCTTCTCCTTGTACACAGGCTGCTCCATGGATTTCCTGACCAGCCTGTAATTGTCCGTGTCATAATAAATGTTCCGTATGGTACTCCTGCCGTAGGCATCCGGCTCCATGTACGGCTCCATCGCCGCCAGGATGACTTCCTTCTGTTTCCGGGTCAGCAGGTATTTCATCTCATATCTCTGAAAGACCATCTGCGAATTCATTTTATTGCCTCCATTCCGCCGCCTTAGCGGCCCAAACCGGATTTTCTGTTTATACTTTATCAGACGAACCTAAACGTAACCTAAATCTAATGTGAACAAATTGTGTTTTTGCCACTTTTTTGATAGAATGGCAAAAGGAGGATTTTACTATGCGCCTGCTGATTGCGGAGGATGACCGGGATATCGCTAAAGCCCTGACTGCTCTTTTTGAACATAACAATTACAGCGTTGACGCCGTGTACAACGGGAACGACGGCTATGATTACGCCCTGGAGGGAAATTATGACGGCATCATACTTGACATCATGATGCCGGGCATGGACGGCCTGGAAGTGCTGCGAGCCCTGCGGAATGCAGAAGTCAAAACCCCTGTTCTTCTGCTCACCGCAAGAGGGGAGATTGAGGACAGAGTAAGCGGACTGGATGCCGGGGCTGACGACTATCTGCCGAAACCCTTCGCCGCCAGCGAACTGCTTGCAAGAGTCCGCGCCATGCTGCGCCGCAGGGACAATTATCAGGATGAAATTCTGGAATTTGAAGGGCTATCCCTAAATCTCTCCACCTTTGAGCTCAGCTTTCAGGGCGGTAATCTGCGCCTTGTGAGCCGGGAATTTCAAATGCTCCAGCTGCTGATGCAGTCCCCCGGCAGCGTTATCTCTACAGAACAGTTTATGGAACGCATCTGGGGCTGGGATTCCGACGTGGAGGTCAGTATCGTCTGGGTCTATGTCTCCAACCTCAGGAAAAAAATCGACAAACTGGGCGCTCCTGTGAATATCAGGGCTGTGCGTGGCGTAGGCTACTGCCTGGAAAAGACTATTCAATCATAAGGACTGAACTGTTACACCAAAAATAGGGAGAACGCTTCCATGATAAAGAAATTGCAGAAAAAATTTATTTCCATTACCGCCACTGCTCTGTTCGCCGTAATTCTTCTGGTGCTGGCAGCCGTCAATGGCATTTTCTTCTTTCAGACAAACCGACAGCTGGACCGACGCCTGGATATGATCATGAGCGAATATCTGAACACACCGCCGGGCTCACCAATTCCCGGCATGCAGAAACCCGGCGGCGAAAGGCAGCCGGGTCCGCAGGAGTCAAAGGATGCCGAAAAAAAAGGCGGTAAGACATTGGGTGCTTCACACCGTTTTGAGGACCGCCTGCTCATCCGCGCCGACGGCTGCGTTATCTGCCTGGACGATGCCGGAACAATCCTGGAAATCAGGCAGGATGCTGCCCAAAACTACTCGGAAGAGGATTTGTCCGCCGTAACCGCCGCCCTGTTGAAAAAAGAGCACAGCCGGGGATGGTACCGGTACTTTAAATTCCGCATTATCACCCATGCCGAAGCAGACGGAAAGACAATGACCGTAATCGGCCTTATCAACGCTTCCTCCGACCTTTATGCCGTTTTTTCCATGCTGCTGATTTCCACAGTAATCGGAATTGTCAGCTTCCTTCTTGTGCTGCTGATCATCATACTCGCCTCCGGACATGCGGTAAAACCCATTGCTGAAAGCTACGCCAGACAGAAACAGTTCGTCACGGACGCCGGGCATGAACTGAAGACGCCTCTGACCGTCATCTCCGCCAACAGCGAGCTAGCGAGAATGATTTACGGGGACAGCGAATGGTTTGACAGCATTGACAGACAGGTAAGCAAGATGAACGGTCTGGTGCGCAGCCTGATCACCCTTGCAAAGGTGGATGAGGAACAAAAGCCTGTGTTCGCCGCCTTCAGTCTCAGCGACGCCGTGTATGACACAGCCAAATCCTTCGAGGGGCTGCTGCACTCTCAGGGCAAATCAGTTGTCTTTGATATTGCAGAAAATATAGAATATATCGGAGATGAATCCAGACTGCGGCAACTGGTATCCATTCTCATGGATAATGCCGTCAAGTACTGTGACCCTAACGGAAAAATAACTGTGAAGCTTTTTCAGGATAAACAGGTGAAAATACAAGTCATCAATGACTTTACAGATGTAACAGACTGCGAACTTGACAAGCTCTTTCAGCGCTTTTATCGGGCCGACAAGGCAAGAACCCCTGACGGCAGCTACGGCCTTGGTCTCTCCATTGCAAAGTCTATTGCAGAACTGCACAAGGGCGAAATCCGTGCAAGGGCTCTGGAGCACGGGCGAATCATGTTTGAAGTGAAACTGGCCGCTCAGCCCTGAAGCTGAACGGCCATGAACAGTAAAAATCCTAAGTAAGATCAGAAGTGCCGATAACCCTCCTGCTGACCTCTTCCCCAATTCTTTCCTTCACCAGTTCCGCAATCTGAGGCGTTGTCATTTCCCTGTATTCCTCATAACAAAGAGGCTTCAGAAAATGAACCTGGGTCCTGACCTTCCTGAGAGAATTGAGTCCAAAGGGCTTGTAGGAATCAATGAGGGCTACCGGAACAATGGGTGCCTTCGCCTTTGTGGCACACTTGAAGGAGCCCGGCATAAAATCCTGTACATCGTTTTTGTTGTGATCATAGCCACCCTCGGGAAATACGATATACCTTCTGCCGTCCTTAACCTCCTCCGCAATCTGCAG
>JAIDME010000502.1 GCA_029050705.1 Acetatifactor sp. | reverse complement strand
GTTAAGCGCCCTATACAGGCCATAAAGCATAAACAGGCCGCCGATTCCGAAATAAAAAACACCCACAATGCGCAGATATGACATTCCCACGGAAAGAGTCTTCACCTCATCTGCGTGTATAAACAGCAGAAGAAGTGGCTTTGCAGCAGCAAACACAATCGAAGAAACAACTACGGCAAACACAAGCATCATTATCACCGCCGCACGAATACCCTTTCTGATGCGCTTCTCCTCTCCCGCACCATAATTCTGTGCCACAAAGGTTGAAAACGCATTGCCGAAATCCTGCAGAGGCATGTAGGCAAAGGAATCAATCTTTGATGCCGCCGCAAATGCAGCCATGACCACGGAGCCAAAGCTGTTGATCAGTCCCTGCACCATCAAAATGCCGAAGTTCATGACCGACTGCTGCAAACAGGTCAGAACTGATGCACCCAGGATTTCCTTTATCCCAGCAGCATGTATCCGCATCTGTGCGCGCTCCGGACGAAGCTGAGGACATTTCAGCAGGGCATATACCATGCTGCCGATTCCTGAAATCCACTGGGCGATTACCGTGGCCTCTGCTGCACCTGACACTCCTCGATTATAATGGAGCACAAACAGGAAATCCAGCAGAATATTTGTCACCGCAGAGATTCCCAGAAATACCAGCGGCGTTATGGAATTTCCCACCGCACGCAAAAGCGATGCAAAAAAATTATACAGAAAAGTGGCCATGATACCTGCAAAAATCACCCGCAGATACTCCCGCATCATTGGATAGACATCCGACGGTACGGACAGCAGATGCATGATCGGGTCTGTCAGAAGGTAAACGGCTATGTTAATAAATACGGCAAAAAACGAAATCATCACAAAAGACGTAAAAATATTTTCCCTAAGATGCTCCCACGCTTTTTCACCGTACCGAATGGAAAATATAGCACCGCTGCCCATGCACATTCCCAGAAAAAGAGATGTAATAAAAGTAAGCAGCGTGTATGCGGAGCCTACAGCCGCAAGGGCGCGTTCCCCCAAAAACTGTCCCACGATCAGCGTATCCACAACATTATACAGCTGCTGCAGCAGATTCCCGCAAATCATCGGAACAGCAAACAGCAGAATATTTTTCGTGACCGAGCCTTTGGTCAAGTCCAACTGCATCTTCGGCCTCCCTCTGTGTATCGACTCTTACATCCATTATACCGCCCACACCTGCATCGCTACATTTGAACCGCCTGCATGACGATATCGTGATTATAAAACAAACTCATCTGCAATACAAGCCAAAACAGGAAGCCTGTGAAGCTTTTCGGTCTGACAGAAAAAGCCGCCGGCTTTCGCCGACGGCCTCTGCAGCAAGGCTGCCACCTTTATCCCTCGATGGCAATATACTTATTCTGCTGAATCTTCTGCGTATCCTCCTTGGGAACCTCCAGTTTCAGGATACCGTTCTCATATCTTGCCTTAATATCCTCCTGCTGTAAGCTGTCTCCCACATAAAAGCTTCTCTGCATGGTTCCCGCATAGCGCTCCCTGCGGATGTACTTGTCATCTTCGTCCTGCTCATCCTTATTAAAATCTTTGGATGCCGTGATTGTCAGATACCCTTTATCCAGTTCCACAGAGATTTCACTCTTGTCAAAGCCGGGCATCTCCACTGCCACCTGGTAACCGCCTTCAATCTCCTTCACATCGGTCTTCATCATACTCTTGGCATGCTTTCCATACAACCGTCTGTTCATGTCCGTAAAACTGGACAGCGCTCCCTCCATCCACTGTTCAAATAAGTCATCTCCCAAAATAGCAGGTACTCCATAATTACGTGTTAACATATGCCATCTCTCCTTTTCTTTGCTTAAGTTGCTTTGTTATCTTTGTTCTAGATGTAATATAACACATATTGTTAGCACTGTCAAGCGTCGAGTGCTAAAATTTTCTGATAATTTTTTTATCACTGTTTATGATTCCTCGCACTCTCAGTATTTATGCAAATTTACAGATTACATCTTTTTCCATTGGTTTATGCTGCCTAAAAAAATATGACAGCCACTTTTGCTGTCCTTACTACATTTTGACACCAAAAGCACTGTCATATTTATATAATGTTTGTTTTCTTATACGCTGATTTTTCCACACAAACCAGGCTTTGTGTTACAAATACTCTCCAAAATATTTTTCTACAGCTTTGGCATCATACCCATCTTCCCCTCGCCAATACTGAACAAAAGTCCAATCATGTTTACCACTTGTTGGTCTATCATAAGACATGGGAAAGAATTAACAGCATTTAATATATCTTTGAATATGACTATATCTGTTTCAGTTGGTTCCGCAATCTGTTCCTTTTTAAATTGCTTTAATATTCTTCATTTCCTTTTATTCCATACTTTTTTTCACTATGTATTTAGATATGTCATGGAAGGAAATCCTCAAAATTTCACTGCCAGATGCCGATTACCCCGGCTATCTGTTTCCATATCAAGAATTTCGTAACCATGAAACGCCCTTTGAATATCTTCATCGGAATAATAATGAAACAATAATCCTTCTCTGCTTTCATCAGTATACAAAAAACTTCCGTCTTCCAAGACACGATGTTCAAGTTCTGTGTCATCAGGTTCAAGCGGATCAAAGGAAACATACAGCAAACCTTTTTCCTTCGTTATTCTTTTTAGTTCATCCAACGCTATATAGAACTCTTTCACACACAAATGGTCCAGTGCAGCTCTTACGGCAACCGCATCAAAAAAACCGTCCGGATATCCGGTGCTTAATATGGATGCTGTTTTAAATTGCTCCCTGCGTATTCCGTAAAAAGCCAATAATTCTTTTGTAATCCACACTGCGCTTTCAGAAATATCAAATCCCCAGACATCAAATCCATTGGACTGTAAGATCAGACTGTTGGCTCCGAAACCGCATGCAGCATCACATACAACATGACAGTTATGCTTTTGAAACTCACGAACCATCATATTTTTTACATTTTCATATCCCTTTATATATTTTTTATAATTCTCAATATCCGCTTTGCTCCAGACAGTATCCCAATACGCCATCTCTTTTCTCTCCATATATACGCAAGTTCTCGTTACAAATAATTAAACAGCTCATTTATATGCCTGACATGATAATCGGCATATTTGATAATAGCATTTCTCCGTTCACTGCTTTTCGTTTCAAGCATTTCGGATAAAACGGTTCTCATACCTGCTGACTTTGCACCGCACAGCTCGTTTGAACCACCATCTCCGACAAACAGGCATTGCTCCGGAGATACGTTCAAACGCTCCATAGCCAGCTCATAAATCTGTCTGTCAGGCTTTAATAACCCCACATCACACGAAAAAACAGCATCATCAAAACACTGAAACAGCGGGGATTGATTCCAATATTTGCAGTCAATGCAATCAGCATTACTGATCAGCCCTAATTTTATATCCATTGATTTTATTTTTTGCAGAGCATCTGGTATCTCTTTCGATACCGTTTTCAGAGCAGCTTTCATCCGCTTCTCACGAGCAAGCAAAACCTGCTCCTTTTGAAGCACACTGACTTCAAATGGTATAAGGGATACGATTTTCTCTATAATCTCTGCTTCCGTTTTTACTAAGCCTAAAGCTCTTTCGCGGTACAGTAAATCGTTTTCAGCATATTGTTCCCACTCGTCAACAGACATGTTCAATATGTTAAATTCATTATTAACATTTTCATATGCAGGGACTATTAATGTAAAAAACAGATCAAAAAATATCGCCTTGAACATTTCTTCTCCTACAGTTCCGAGTAATTTACAATAATATCAATTCGTAACACATGTCTGTTTCAGTCGTTCTATATACATTTTCAAAACAGGGCGAATAGGCGGAGATATTTCCTCTAAATCAATTTTTTCTATGGGAAAGAAGCACAATTCTTCTATTTCCTCGTCCTGCTTTTTCAGTTGCCCATGATATTTATGACATAAGTAGACAATTTCGATGTTTGAAACCTCATCACCATTGGGATATACATAGTGCGTTTCGGGTCCCGAGTTGACACAGAAAAACTCAATTTCATCCGCGATCAGGCCCATCTCCTCATAAAGTTCTCTTTTGGCGCAGTCTTCTACTTTTTCATCAATTTCAACAGAACCGCCGGAATAACCCCATTTGTGGTTGTCTGTCCGTCTCCCTAAAAGTAACTCTCCGCAATCGTTTATACAAATAATGCTGGCTGCACACTGAATAATTGTCCGGTGCCCAACGTATTTCCTAATGTCCATAATATAGCTGCTCATCTTTTCCACCTCGTATATTCAGCTTTTTCGCTATCTACAGCATTTGAAAAATACCACACAACTACCTGAATTACAATGACACATGAGTGACTGTCCGACAGACGGAACTTATAAATAATCTCTACATTTATCCCAATGCATACCGGAGCAATTATTTTCACGGGCTATAACATCATTTACTTCATCCGGTTTATACCATTTAATATCATCTACTTCATCAGATTCGGAAAATTTTGATTTGTTTACATAAGCAATAAATCCAATCATAATAAGCTGCTTAGATGCAAAGTAATAACTGGATATATATTTACAACTTATAACATCCTGTCCGGTTTCTTCCTTTACCTCACGTGCAACAGCATCCTCGATAGTCTCCCCATCTATCATATAGCCGGATACGACTGTCCATTTAGTTTCTGATATGTAATTCTGCTTTAAAAGAAGTACTTCATTAAACTCATTGACTACTAACACCTCAACAACGGGAAGAGGATTACTACCATATATTTTTTTACACAATGGACAAATCTTACAATCATCATCACCACATTTAATATCTTCTAATTTATGACCACATTCTGCACAATATTTAAAAATCATTTACCTATCACTCCTCCAAACGCCTGATTCAGTTTAATAATAATCTGTTTCTGACAGGTACACAAGTCCAAAATAGAGAAATCAATTTTTCTTTTCATTATTTTAAATGGCAGACTTGCATTTCTGATGCTTATGAAGTATAATAAAAATATAAAAAAGTTCCTGCTGATGTAGGGAGTAATCTTCGCACGAATTCGAGTGCATCAAGCAATGGCAACATGTCATATCTGTCCTGCCGGCAATTTCTTTCAAAATGCCCATAATAGCAGCACCTTGATAATTGAATAGACTTTACATCTTGGATTTGATATAATCAATGCACAGGAGGTATAGGGATTTGGATAATGAACAATTATTACAAGCTTTATCCGATATGATGGATAAAAAACTGGATGAGAAGCTGGACAGTAAACTGGATGAGAAACTTCAGCCCATTCATAATAGACTTGACAACATGGACAACCGACTCGACAACATGGACAGCCGACTCGACAACATGGGCAACCGACTCGACAAGCTTGAGTCAGAAATGTCAGCAATGAGAATCGGACAGATGGAACTGAAGAAAGAAATACGAGAGATAAAGCATAAAGTCAATGACACATATGAGCTTGCCCTTGACGCATGGGGAAAGAGTACAGAAAACAGAGTATGGCTTGAAAACATAGAAACCACAAATTAAACAATAACCAAGTAACCGAATATATATCATATGAAGAGATGTATAGTCTATTGAATTATCAAGGGAGTAACGGATGAATTTAATTGCGAGAATAATATTCGGATTATCGGTTGGCGCGGTGACATATGGAACAATATTCCTTTTTCATCTGAAAAAAAGAACCAAAATTATAAAACCTGTTCCGGAAGAATCACGTTTGGAGATACTGAAAAAATATAGTGATTATGACACCGGTGCAGAATCGAAGAAATATCCTGCTGCTTTTGCTTTATATAATAAAGTTCCTGACATTTTATTAGAGTATGATTATTTTAAATATTCCGACAGTTTACTTGCAAATAAGGATGATATTGTTTTCGCCATGCTTGACTTTGTATGCGATCATTTTATGCATGACGGTACTATTTGTCTGCCCCGAGATCACAGCATGGTGGGAATCATTGAAGTAAGCGAGAAAATCGGATCAAAAACGAACTGCAGAGGATTATCGCTGATATTGGCTGAATTACTGCGAATAAATGGAATTAAGGCCCGGCATGTAACGTGTAAACCATATGAAGAGCCTTTTTCAGACTGTCATGTTGTTGTCGACTGCATTATGCCTTCCGGAGCAAGAATTATGCTTGATCCGACATACAGGTTATATTTCGTTGATGATAATGGCGGATATGTTTCTATTGCTCAGCTTCGGGAGGGAATAATACATGGAGTTGATTTTCACCCGAATTCCAACGCATCACACAATGGCGAAGAATTTGTTTATGATAATTACAAGGAATACATGACAAAAAATCTTTTGCGCCTTAATACAAATCTTAATCTTGACGATTCGATACCTGATATGGAGGCAACAGAGATTGAACTGATTCCAAAGGGATATACGACTGAAGGATTTGCAAAGAGGGTAAAATTTATAACCGATCCCATTTCGTTTTGGGATATTTAATCCGTTAAACGGGAATGTCAGGTATGCGAGAGTATATTTTTTTCAATCCAACGGGCCACGCCATCCTCATCATTTGACGATGTGACATAATCTGCAATAGCTTTTACATCCGTAACAGCATTGGAAACAGCAACTCCTGTACCACAGATTTTGAGCATTTCCATATCATTTATATCATCGCCAAAAGATACAATATCGCTCAGCGATATGTCCAATGACTTTGCCAATTCGAGGATTGCCTGTATCTTACCTGATTTTTCCGGCAGAAAAGAATACCAGTTCTCTCCCCGGTAACTTTGCAGACGACAGTGATTCTTTTTTGCAATTTCTACAGCTACATTGCTGTCGAAAAGCTGGGCTAATATTTTATTTATCTGGCCGGATAACGGCTTTTTGTAATCATTAAAAACTGCTTTATGTAATTTTTCGGATTCTGATATGTGGTAACTGTTCCAAAATACCAGACGTCCTATTGCCACGGTCATTTCTGTATTTGGATTCTCTTTCATCAAATCCTGTATGATCTGATTTGCATCATTTATATCCATGCTGCAGCTATAAATTTCTTTTCCACGCTGATGAATAAGTGTTCCTTCTGTTGTGATTTCATAATCCGGTTGAATTTCTTCTATGTAACGTTCTGCTCCTATCCAATTTCGGGCAGTAGCGATTACAATAAGAATCCCGCAATTCTGACACTTTTTTAAAATCTGTTTTGTATACTCTGATATGCTGCCATCAGAACGAAGCAGCGTATGATCAAGGTCAGTCAAGATCATTTTGGGATTCATGAGCCAAGGCCTCCTGTTTAATTACTGTAAATATATCTTTTTTCAGGTAATTTTCAACAAACTACCATAATTCCATTTAAATGTCAAGCAATTTTTTTACTTCTTGCAATTTAAACCGTACAATGATAGACTATACTCAGTACTAAAATCATTCAGTTAAAGGAGGAGATTGATTATGAGGAAAAATGAGAGGATGAACGGTCTGCTTAACTGAATGTGGGGGCATTAACATGCCCGGTTTTAAAAGTACCTTTATGAATACTGTAGACTACGGGACACATCATATTGGTGTGTCCTTTTTGCGCGCAAAAAGGAGATTAACGACTTGAAAAGATTAAGATATTTTATGCTGAACATGAAACCCACAAGCGAAAACTATGAGGAAATGTACGAAGGAAAACTGTGTGAAACTACCGGTAATGATCCAATCATCCATAATCAGGCATTATACTGGGACGGTGAAATCAGCTATGAGATTACCAAGAGCAATCGTCTGGAGCTGTCCAAGCCAACTGTGACAGTTCACATTCCCATGAAGCTGCTGAAGGTGGAGGATACGGGGACGGCGGCGCTGGATTATATCTTTCGCTCTTTTTTACCCTATATCAGGACCTTAAACGAACTGAATGACAACAGGAAACGGCCGCACAAAGATAACGGACATTACTATATTTATGAGCCGGATCATAAGATCCTTGTCAGAAATGTCATCTCGGTTACTGTTGTACCGCAAAAATATTATCGGATCACAAGCGGAAGTACGATCGTCGTTTTGGACGATCATCAGGATATTCCTGCCTGGCCCTGTATCAGTATTATACTTCAGGTGCAGCTGCCGGAAGGCAAGCGCAAAAAGGCCATTCAGATGCTGACCAATGACCTGCCGGAAGCCGTTAATTGTTTTGTGAATGAATTTGATCGGGAGGGCCTGAAAAAAGCGCTGCTGCTCCACGAGAAGCAGCAGACGATCCGGACCTGGCTGAAAGAGAACGGCCATTGTGCTTTTGTGGCAAACGGCAGTATACTTCCCAGAGAAAAGGGAGGCGACCTGCCCCTGCGAGGTGCCACCCCCTTTCAGTCCACAGCGGAGGATGAGACAGAGATAGCGGGCGTGAAGGGAATGCTTTTTAAAAAAGGCGTCACTGTCATTACAGGCGGAGGATATTCCGGAAAGAGCACTCTGCTGGATGCTCTGAGCGCGGGCATTTATGACCATATTGAAGGAGATGGAAGGGAACTTGTGCTGACCGATGCCTCCGCCATGAAAATATCGGCGGAAGACGGACGGAGTATCCGTCATGCGAATCTGTCGCCCTTTATCAAGTGGATTCCCGGAGGAGACCCTAAAGACTTTTCTACGGATCACGCTTCCGGCTCCACCTCTCAGGCCGCCAATATCATAGAAGCAATAAACTGGGGTGTCAGGCTCCTGCTGATTGACGAGGACAAATCCGCCACGAATTTTATGATTCAGGACAGTGTCATGAAAACTTTGATAGAAAAAGAACCTATTACCCCTTTTGTGGAGCGTGTTCAGGAGCTGGTGCAGGCCATCAATGTCTCTACCATACTGGTGATCGGCGGAAGCAGCGAGTACCTGCAGGCTGCTGACAGGATTTATATGATGAAAGACTACCGGATAGAACAGGTGACGAAGGCTGCGAAGGATCTGCAGGCCCGATGTGCAATTCAGCGGATTGAAGGCGCGGATGCCGCTCCGGAAGCCGCCGATTATTCCAATATGGACAGGGTGAATGCAAACTGCTTAAACACCCGCCCGGAAGATTCCTCTACGGAGGTTCTGAAGGTATCTGATCTTGGCTTTCTCATTCTGGGTGAAAACCGGGTGGATATCCGCATGCTTCACAACATTGTATCTATTCCACAGCTGAACGCCATCGCCTTTTTGGTGAGAAAGCTGTTCAATCAGGTGAACCCTCTGGAGCGCTTTCAGAAGTTTTCCTCTGCTGTATCCGGTGAGGAAACATCTGAGCCCAAGTGGATCTGCCGGAAAGACGAAGTGGAAAGAGTGTTGACGGAGATTGAGGCGGAGGGCCTGGAATCCGCCTACTCCCCCTTTTTTACAGAGTGCGGAAGATGGATGGACCTTCCGCGTAAATATGAGATTCTGGCTGTTTTGAGCAGGCTGCGGCTGAGCGACTAACAGCAGGAAGAGTGCGCTGTCCCGTTTACCTGCTGAAACGTGAACGGTTCAGCGCACTAAGCATTTGTTCAGCATGCTCTTTAATACATTACAAAATTCCTCCGGTGCATCATAATGTGGAGAATGTCCGCATCCATCTACTATACCGAACTGCTTTTCAGGCGCAGTTATTAAATTATAGTAATCCTCTGAATACTTAACCGGCGTAGTCCAATCCTCCGAACCCGAGATAAATCCGACAGGCACCTGATATTCCAATCCGTAGTCCCGAACATCAACATCCATTATGTAATCAAACAGCTGTCGATTTAATTCAACATATTTGTCAAGGTTTCCTGCCTGTTTCAAAAACCACCGCAGATCATCAATGCCCATATACGGAGACGCTATTCCTGCCCATATAGTATTGGCCGACTTTTCAGCCACATGATAGCTGCTGGTCTGATTTCTTAAATCCATCATACTGACTAACGTTTTATTATCAACATAGTCCTTATAAGCCGTTTCCATTGCACTTGTGTCGTCACCATTTGCAATCGCTTTTTCCAGTGCATCTTCATAGCTGTAAATATCACTTTCTATGGTAACCACCTGACCGACGCCAATATAAGCCAGAACCTTATCCGGATAATTGAGCGCATACCGACTCCCCAGCATCGTCCCGTAGGAATGTCCGACAATTATAACCTTTTCCGTATTGAAACGATCACGCGCATAATCAACAAGTTCATTTAAATCAGCCTGTGCCTGCTCAAATGACGCCGTTTGATTTTCAGGATCCTTTTTTATGTTGTGGAAATATGTTCTGCCACACCCCCTTTGATCCCAGTTGATAATTGTATAATCATTTGTAAGATATTTCTGAAAAATGTAATTTACAAACGCTTCCGGACTTGAGGGGCCGCCATGCAGCCAGATAATAACCGGATTTTCAACATGTTCACCCCTGATAAGCAGATATTGCTCCTGTCCCCCAAGAGTGACGTATATTCCTTCGTCCACACCTTTATCGGCATTGATAAAGCAATCAATATAATTGAAATTTCTGCATCCGACGATGACCACCGCCAGACCTGAAACAACGGTGAAAACGGCAGTTATTACCCACCTCATAATACGAATCAGAATACTTTTCTTCTTTGTACCTTCAGAAATTTCATTCCGGTGGTTCAGGTGAATGCCGATGTGCCCCACTCCCAGAATGATCGTGGAAATCATAAGGAACACGTTGCTTCCGTACAAACCCAGCAGGAAAAACGCACATACGGGCAATGTAGCTCCCGCAACCGGAATTCCGCAAATACTGCTGTAAAAATCAGACAGCTTCTTTTCGCTTTTAAAATATCGTACCCAGTAAATTTCATACAGAAGCATCAGCAAAAATGAAATCAACAGCCATAAGGACCACAGAGAGCTAAACCGGATATTGAAGTCAGAAAATATCAGCGCACAGCAGCACACCAATACTTCACCCAACCTCTCCATGATCACCAGGAATTTATTTTCATTATGAACATATTGCTCATAGTCTTTGGGTTGATTTTTTGTCCAGATAATATTGGGTATAAACAGCATTATAAGATATATAAGCCCTACATAGGAAAACCCGAAACGAAACATCTCTGCACCTCTCTTCACGCTAATAACCTGCAGACATCTGACAAATCTGACAGATGCCTGCAGGCAAATCATTTTACCGGAATTTTAATTCATGCTGCCATCTCCGCCCATAAGCCTTGTCATTTCTTCAATTCTCTCAAGCGGAAAAGGCGGTGTGGTCAGCGGCTTCATTGCAATGGACATGAGCTTCATGGGATTGTCATCAGCGGCAATCCTGTTGGAACTCATTTGTCCGCATCGGCGGCATCGGTGTATGATTGCCCACTCGCCGTTTTTTCTTACCCATACCCCCACAGGGTCCATGTAACCGCCGCAGTCGGATGCCCTGTCTCCCGGCTCAATATCCACATGCAGACTTGTCAGGCAGTTTGGGCAATGGTTTCTGTGCTCACTCCCTGCACCGTCCGGCACTACCTGTCTCCCGCAGATCTTACAAACAAAAACCTCGTTGCAGGCATGATTTTTGTAGTATCCCTTTTCAAATGATTTTCTTTTATTTTCTCTATTCAATTTTATCACCTCCATGGCCTGTTACATTATGGTTCCATAGGAGGTTTTGCCCGCATATCCTTAAGAATCCTCTGTATGCTCTTTTCAGTCAGGTAATATTTTTGTGCCAGTTCCTTCACCGTAATGCCTTTTTGATGCTGTTCCAGAATCTGTTCATTTCTCAGGCGCAGTTTCTCATTCACACCTGTGCCTGAACCCCATTTCTTTCTGCCCGCATTCTTTTTCGGCACATAAATCGTCTCACCGCTCACATACTTTTGCAGACTCTCCAGGATACTTTCCGGCAGAACATCGTCTGCCCGTTTATAGCCCATAGCAGCCTCCTAATCTGTTTTGCAGAAACCGCAATGGCTATCACAATTTTAAATTGCAGATGTCATAGCCATTGCTATGCTTCTGCCGACTCCTTCTTACTCATGCAATATCCTCCTTCAACCCCAAAATTTTATCATGCTGATAGTTTCTCCTTCAAGTCAACGAACCCCGTTGCTTGCATTGGAACATCCTTCTTGCAGCAATTCCAATTCTACCGTACCTTACATCAGATTGCAACCTCGTAAAATCTTAGAAAAATGTATGTTCCTTCGTCCTGCCTCTTTCAGCAGTTTCGGCTGAATCTCCGGATAGGTCCATTTATCCGGAAGTTCAGAGAACAATGCCGTTTTCTCGATTTCACTGTGCAACTCCGGCTCAAACTCCTTTATATCAGCAAAATAAAGCATTCCAAATGATTCGTTTCCCCCATTGAGATTGTCGGGCGCGGTAACGGAATATACACACACTGGTTCTATTTCAAATGCCACAGCTCCTGTCTCTTCATAAAGTTCCCGCCTGGCCGTATCCGAAATCTCCTCTCCTGCCTCCCTGTGGCCTCCCGGCGCTTCCCAGGTGTCTCTTTCTTTATGTTTGCAGAGCACCAGTTTCCCCTCGGATACTGCTATTATCACCGCAAACTTCAACAATTCGTCCTGTACCTCTTCATAAAATTTTATCTTTGTCATATGCTGCCTCCGCTCCTGCTTTCTTTATCAATGCTTTCTGATCAGCAAATGATGCAAAAACGCTATCTGCTGATATTCCTTTATATCCGAAACCCTCATCTCTATCTCGATCATTTTGGCCTGCCACTCCGCATCTGCCTGTATTTCCTGATTCTGCTGCAGATCCCAGAACGTCCGCGCGCACATTACCTTTTCAATTCTTAAATCAGGACTCCACCTCTCAATATCTTCATCCTCATAATAATAAATCGGACCATACTGCGCTGAAAACCCGGGATTCCCATCCAGCAGACTGTTCGCCTGCTCAAAGTCATTTAACAGCACCACCATCTGCATCACTCTTCCCGGACGATTATGCTTTACAATGGAGATGCATCCGTCTTTTTTCAGCAGCCTGGAAAATTCCCTCACAATTATATCTCTGTCCGGGGCATATTCAAGCACATTATGACAGACGATCATGTCAAATGCTTCGTCCTGAAATTCTTTCAGCAATTCTGTACTGCCGCATAACTGCCGATATTCGTTCTCCCTAAAGCGATTGCTGATACTCTCTTTATCTGGTTCAATCGCAGTCACCTGGTTTTCTCCCGCCAGATAACAAGCCGTCATTCCCGGCCCGCTTCCGAAATCAAGTATTTTCTTACCTCTGATCTCCCCCATCTGTCTCCATATAACCTTTTTCAACAATGCCTCCCATGGCCGCTGGCTGCTTAAATCCATCTCCATATCCTCCTTTTACTGCTCAGAACCGCGCAGAACAAGCTTTCAACGTCTTCATAACATGGTACGAAAATATTTTATCACACATTCCATGCCCGAAACAGTCCTTTTTGCATGCCTCAAAATCGTGAATGTAAAATAAATTGACCTTTTTTCGAAAATATGATATAAAATTTATACAAAACCCTTACGGGAGTGGATTTTTCAAGAGCAATCTTTTTTCGCCACACAATTACTTCAGGTAATTGGGTGGTTTTTTGTTTGCGAGGAGGAAAAGCTTATGGATCAAAGCTTTATGAAGAACAAAAGTATACTGCCGCTGGTGTTATCCATGTCGCTTCCAATGGTGATCTCCATGGCCGTCAACTCATTATACAACATCATTGACAGCTATTTCGTAGCCAAAGTAAGCGAAGAAGCCATGACTGCACTGGCGCTTGTCTATCCGATACAGAATCTGATCAATGCCATTGCCATCGGTTTTGGAGTCGGCATCAACGCGGGCATCGCATTCTATTTAGGTGCCGGCGACCAGCGGCATGCAGATACTGCAGCCACACAGGGCGTTTTGTTCAGTTTCATACACGGAATACTGCTGACTGTTATCTGTATGGCTGCAATGCCCCTGTTTTTAAAAAATTTTTCATCTGATGCGGAAATTAACGGTCTTGCTCTGCTTTATGGGGGCCGGGCATTTCTCTTCGCCCCTGTCATTCATTTAGGCTTGTTCTATGAAAAACTTTTTCAAGCCGTGGGCAAAATGAAGGTCTCCATGTTCAGCATGATATGCGGCTGTGTAACCAACATCATTCTGGATCCGTTGATGATCTTCGGCATGGGAATTTTCCCCGCCATGGGCATTGCGGGAGCCGCTTATGCCACAGGGATCGGCCAGTGCATTACTCTTGTGGTATATCTGCTCTTTTATGTTTTCCGCCGCCCTCCGGTAAGGATACGCCGGATGCATATGAAACCGGATGCTGCAATATTAAAAAAACTTTATTCCGTGGGTATTTCGGCTACTCTGAACCTTGCGCTGCCCTCATTGCTGATTTCCGCTCTGAACAGAGTGCTGGCAGATTTTTCAGACAAATATGTCCTTGTTCTCGGCGTATATTACAAGCTGCAGACCTTCATCTATCTGACTGCCAACGGAATTATCCAGGGCATAAGGCCCCTGATGGGCTATAATTTCGGAGCAGGGGAACACGGGCGTGTTAAAAAAATATATCATACGGCGCTGACTATGAATCTGGGAATCATGTCACTGGGAATGCTGCTGTCATGGCTCGTGCCGAAACACCTGATCGGCCTGTTTACAGATAATACAGAGACCATAACCATCGGGATTACCGCTCTGCACATCATCAGCCTGGGATTTATTATATCTGCAGTTTCCATTACCTGCTCCGGCGCTCTGGAGGGTTTGGGGAAAGGTTATCCGTCTCTGCTTATCTCCCTGCTCAGATATGTGATCGTCATTATCCCTGCAGCGTTTTTATTCAGCAGATTCCTCGGAGCGGACGGCGTATGGTGGGCCTTCTGCGCTACGGAGTTCATCTCTGCTGGTTTTTCCCTGATAATCTATAAAAGGCAAACCAGGCAAAACTAAAAAAGCTGCCGTTCTTCACTGCAGCGTATCCGCATACCTTTGCAAATTTTCCCCAATCAGAGAGAGCGACTGATAAAACTGCTCTCTCTGGTTCTCATCCAGTCCCTCTCCCACTGTATCCAGCGCCTGCTCTATCCTCCGGTTGATGTATTTAACCGTTTCCCGGCCCTTTGGAGTCAACTGTATTTTCGTCCGATAGGCACGTTTCTCCTCCCCCATATCCAGACTGGCATATCCCTTTTGCACCAGTTCATTGACAGACCGGGAGATTGCCGCCTTGTCCTCCTTACAAATATCACATAGCCGGGAAGCTGTTAATCCCTCTTCTGCCTTGCCAAGGCTGTACAGACACATCACATGGGTGCTCTTTAATCCTACCGTCTCCATCTCCCTGGCTTTAATTTTTTGTATACAGCGGTTCATCGCTGAAATTGTCATGGCAAATGTCTCAAAACGGTCTGTCATCATTCCGACACCTCCTAAATCATTACAAATATCTTAACTATTCAGAACCATCCTATCATCGACATGTTGATTCGTCAACAAATAGATGTTGACATATCAACATGTCGCGCATATAATTTACCTGCACAGCTTACCGGCAATCCCGGAAAACCTGTCAGGAGAAAAGTTAAAGGAGTATAAACATGGGAATACACATTATCACTGATTCAGCTTCGGACATCAAAACCACAGAAAGAGAGAACCTGACGATCATCCCTTTGACAATAACCTTCGGAGAAACGGAATATCAGGACGGCGTCACACTGACCCATAAACAGTTTTATGAAATGCTTATTGAGAACGATACATTGCCTGTCACAAGCCAGATTCCGCCTTTCCTCTTTGAAGAAGCCATAAAAAAGGCCGTGGCACAGGGCGATGAGGTCATTACCATCACCCTGTCCGCCAAGTTGTCCGGCACCTGGCAGAGCGCCATGATAGCCGCAGAAAATTACCCTGGGTTCATCTATGTGGTAGACAGTGAAAATGTATCTATAGGCGAACATATTCTGGTAGAATATGCCCTTCGCCTGGTTGACTCGGGCTTGAGTGCCGCTGAGATTGTTGAAAAGCTGAATCTCCTCAAGAAAAGAATTCGACTGGTAGCGCTTCTGGACACTCTGGAATATCTGAAAAAAGGCGGCCGCATTTCCGGCGCAGCCGCACTGGCCGGAAGTATTC
>JAIDME010000501.1 GCA_029050705.1 Acetatifactor sp. | reverse complement strand
TGTTCCTTTTCATAGAATAAGAACATTATACCACGAATCAAGAATATAGTCCACTTATTTAAAAATATTTACACTAGACGGTCAAATTCTCGTTTGGTTCAATGGCATGAGTTATTAAAAAATATTTTTAGGACAGCGGCGCAGTAAAAAATGCCGCTGTTTTTTTGTCAAAAACTAAGCTTGATGCAAAGCACACAAGACAGCCTGTTATCGAAAAACTTTCAGTGAAAGCGTATCGGAAACAGGCTTTCCTTTTGCAGAATTTTTAGTGGAAGATTTTGCAGAAACCATGGTTTTGTCGGGACCATTTTCCGGGGAATGTCCCCAGATAAAAATCAAGTGTGCAAAGAGCATACTTGAAATGACGGATGGCAGGGCAGAATGGCTGGAACCATGCCGGGGCATCCAGCAAATGCGCGGAGCCTTTTGCGGGTCGAGGGCGGCAGCCCCGCCCAGTAGAAGTGACGCTCTGCGTCGCTTCGTACTGGGTATTATCTGACGCAAAAACCGGCAGATTTGGCAGCAAAGCTGCCCTTGATTTGAGGAAAAAATTTGAAAGAAGGAGGACAGAATGAAGCTTACCAGGCACAACGGCAGGACCGGGAGGAATGGCACCTACAATCCCAAACATAATGACCGCAGATTTGATGTGGCAAACAGTGAGCACATCGACCTGGAGCGGACAAAGCAAAATATTTATTGGGACTGCTACACCGGCTTTTCCTCTGCCCTGGCCAATGAGCGGGGAGGGGAAAATGATTTCTCTTTTGAGAGGATCGAGAAGATTTATTATTATGAGCATTACGATGACCACATATAGGCGCAGAATGAGCGGAACGAAAAGACAAGGCACACGGAGCGCAACAGGACGGTGGATGAACTGCTCACAAACAACAAGACCTGCCCGGAGGAAAGCATCTACCAGATCGGCACGATAGAAGAATCCGTTTCCGGGGAATTGTTAGCCAAGATCGCGGCGGAGTTTTTTGCGGAGATGGAGGAAAGGTTTGGCTCACACGTCCACATACTGGACTGGGCGCTGCACCTTGATGAAGCGACTCCGCACATCCATGAGCGGCATGTCTTTGACTGTAGAAATCAGTATGGGGAACTCTGCCCACAGCAGGAAAAGGCACTGGAAGAATTAGGCATACCCTTACCCAATCCCGACAGGAAAAAGGGCAGGAACAACAACCGCAAACAGACCTTTGATGCGGAGTGCCGGAAGATGCTTTTCCGTATCTGTGAAAAGCACGGCCTCCACCTGCAGACGGAGCCCAGCTATGGCGGCAGGGGCTACCTGGAAAAGCAGGACTTCATCATCGAAAAACAGAAGGAGGCGATCTCCGCACAGAAGGAAACCTTTACGCAGAATACCAAGGTCATAGAAGAACAGGAGAAGAAATACGAAGAGGCAGAGAAAGCTGTTTCAGAGAAAGAAAAGGCACTAAAAGAGAAGGAAGAAATGATAGGGGAAAAGGATCGGGAACTTTCCGAAAAACAGGCGGCGCTTGCCACCGTCACCATGAAGATCGCGGACGTGGAATCCTTGGTGGAGGAAGTGGCAGATGCCGCTTATGAAAAAGCCTGCGAGGTGGTGGCGGACACTGTCCGGGCAGAAACACAGAAAGAGGATCTGAAGGCCGTGGAGGATTATAAAAAATGGCTGGCTGCACCGGAGCGGAAAGCGCCGCAGGATAAAAGGGATTTCGCCGTGAAATGCCTTGAAGCAATACAGGGGCAGCTTATCAATGCGGCGCAGAAAGTTTTAAGGAAAGTCCAGTCGGCGCTCCAAAAACCGGAGGTAAGCCGGGCGAATAAGGAACAGATCAGGGAGAAGGCAAGGGAATCCATTAAGTACAGGCTTGCAAGGGGGAAGATAGAGGCAGACCGGGCGAACCGGGAACGCATGGAGCGTGAGGGCAGGGTAAGACCGGCAGCAAAAAAGGATATGGAAATCTGAAGCATTTGCTTTCCTTCGTGGAGATGGCAGGTGCTTTTTTATTTCCATAAGCATCAAACAGGGATTTAGATTATCAGGGTTTAAGGGAGGGACAGCATGAATGTATTTGAAGCAGTAAAGGAAAATGTGACCGCAAGGCAGGCGGCGGAGATGTACGGCATCCGTGTAAACAGGAACGGGATGGCATCCTGCATCTTCCATGATGGCAGGCACCCCAGCATGAAGGTGGATAGGCGTTTCCACTGTTTCGGCTGCCAGGCGGACGGCGATGTAATTGACCTTGCCGCAAGGCTGTACGGGCTGAACAATCTGGGAGCCGCCATGAAGCTGGCGGCTGATTTTGGGATCAGCTATGACAACAAGGGGCGTGCCTCTCCCCGCCCAGTAAAAAAGAAATTATCGGAGGAACTGCGGTCCAGACAGGCAGAAATACAGTATTATCAGATATTGTCGGATTATAACCGCCTGTTAGAGAAATGGAAAACAGAGTATGCACCGAGTGAGCCGGGGGAAGAATGGCATCCCCTTTTTGTGGAAGCCCTGCAGAAACAGGCATATACGGAATATCTGCTGGATATCCTGCTGGCTGGCACAGTGGAGGACAAAGCCGCCCTGGTCAAAGGGCAGGGGAAGGAAGTGATGCAGATTGGGGAACGGGTTTCAGGATTTGCCGCCCGCCACAGGGCAGGCCGTGGCTATACTCTCACCGGCACTGACTGTCGGTGAAGTCAGGGGGAGACTTGCTCTAAATATTAAAAATAGTAAACCAGATATTAGCTTATGGATGTTATGAGGTTCATTACTGGACTTTTTTGCCGTATTTTCTTGTCTGGCTGAATTCATTTATGGAGGATAGATGTTTATGAAAGAAGTTCCGATTTGGGAAAAGAGCAATTTAAGCCTTGAAGAAGCGGCAGCTTATTCAGGGATTGGTGTCAATAAATTGCGTGAGCTGACCAATGAAAAAAACTGCAGATTCGTTCTGTGGGTCGGCAATAAGCGGTTAATCAAACGCCGCCTGTTCGATCAGTATATCGAGCAGGAATATTCTATCTGACAAAGGTGGTTATCTTATTTCTTGCAAATTTTTGTGAAACTTATGGTGTAAAAACAGCTTTGATATGGTACAATGAATAAGTCATATCAAGGCTCTTTCCACTACGGAAAGGAGTTTGAAAATGTCTGAGAAA
>JAIDME010000500.1 GCA_029050705.1 Acetatifactor sp. | reverse complement strand
GAAGCGGAAGACGAAGTAAACAGGCTGCGGCCAAATTGTCGGCACAGGGCTATACGAATGTATATGAATTTGGTGGTCTTTTAGATTGGCAGGGCGCAATGGTTTCTGATGATGAATGAACATTATTTTAGTTTAAAACAGAAAAAGAATAGCGGAGATGGAATGGGTGGATTATGGGAGATTCTTTGTGAGGTGACAGAAAATGAACATAGATAATTTTACCAACAGGGCTGAGGCGTATGCCAAGGGAAGACCCGGCTATACAAATGAAACTATTGACAAAATAACAGAATTTGCATCGGAAGACACTGTGTTTGCAGACATAGGAGCCGGAACGGGAAAACTCACAAAAGAGCTGGCAAAGCGGGGATATACTGTTTATGCTGTGGAGCCTAATGAAGATATGCGGGTACAGCTTGCCATTACACTTTCGGCATATACAAATACCAAAATAATAGGAAGTGCTGCGGAGAATACAACCCTTCCGGATAAGAGTATTGATGTTATTACCGTGGCACATGCATTGCATTGGTTTGACATAGAAAGGTTCAAGGCAGAGTGCTGCCGCATTCTTAAACCTGATGGTATAGTCATAGTGATTTATAATCATGTACCGGGAAGAGAAGAATCAGATTTTTGTAGACAGGCAGTAGATAGATTTTTCTCAAATCCTGTAATCTGGACGTTTAACAATCCAATAAGTTATACGAGGGACGATTGGATTGCATACATACAATCACAGGACGACAGCATTCTGCCCGGAGAGCAGGGATATGAGGAATATATATTATCTCTAAATAAGGCATTTGACAGGGACAGCATTGATGGAGTGCTATGCTGTGACAGGTTAACAAGGGTATATGTTGAGGAAAGTTGTAAATATTGAGGAACATATCACTTATCTATCAAAAGATGAACCAGATGTGTTTGTAATTTCCGCTGTGAACGAAATTATTGCACAAATTAAGATCGTGAATGAAAAAGCGTTACAACTATAAATAATTGAGATCACAGATGCCTGTGATGAGAAAGGGACGACTGGGAATGAATACGATTGTGTCACAAGCGATTAATGAGATTGAGATACTGTCTCAAAATACTCCGGATGGCCGGCATATAATTACCGGTGATATAAGACGATTGGCGGCGAGACTATATAAAAATATAGATGATAAGTCAATAGAAAATATACTGTGTCTATGTGAAGAATTATTGGAAGAACACAACTGGGCATTAGGAGTAATTGCATTTGAATGGGCATACAGAGTAAGAAATCAGTATTCTGAGACTACATATGATACTTTCTATAACTGGTTAAAAAAATATGTCCGAGGGTGGGGAGACTGCGACGATTTTTGCACGCATGCATTCGGTGAATTGTTAAGAAGATATAAATCAATTTTTCAGGAAGTCACAGGGTGGACGAAGGATGAGGATTTTTGGGTACGTCGTGCATCTGCCGTAATACTGATCCCGGCTATTTTACATAATGACTATGAAGGTATTTCTCCATTGAGAATATCAGACTCGCTAATGAAAGATGAGCATGATCTGGTTCAGAAAGGATATGGCTGGATGTTAAAAAGTCTTTCACAGGTTGATATGGAAACGGTGAAGGATTATCTGATCTTGAACCATGCACAGATGCCCAGAACTGCTTATCGTTATGCCTTGGAAAAGTTTGATAAAGAAACGAGAAAAAATTTGATGAATCTGTAGATACATTCTGATCATACACAAGTTCGTGTTTGCAGGAGGAATAAGAATGTCAAATATTATATCATTTGATAGTAAAGTTGTGCCTGATAATGATTTACTTGTAATGTCAAATGGCGGAACAGATGTATTTATAAATATTCTTGCTTTAAGTGGCTCTGTAATTGCCCGGACCGAAAGTGAAAAGCGCTTGATGGTTTATTTATCTGAAAAAGATCAAATAATCGGCAGAGGCTGTGTCGGATTTGATATTGTTGAAATGCCGTGGGATAAAGAAACCTTTGAAGAAGATAAGAAATTTATTATTCAGTTAATAAACGGGGCAAGAAATAAAGCCGGTTGGGAAAGGCTCGATTACAGTCCAAATGAGGAACTCGTTTCATATTACTTAGATACATTTGAAAATATGATAAAGAGAATGACAGTGGATGATATTAGAGAAAATTCATTGAATCATTGGCTATCGGAGTCAGAAGAGGATGATCCTGTCTATTGCGGTTTTCCAAGATGTGAAAAGCACAATACTTTTTTAACCTGTTTTGGATGTCAGATATGTAATAGTTAGCTTTCGGAGCATGTAAAAGGATTTTGACATGATTTTTATTAATGTAAAAGCTATTTGGTAGAAATTTGAACATAGATTTTGTATGATGAGTACGCTTCCGCGGGGAAGTAGAAAATAAAACGAGGTGGAATCATGGAAATAGGAAGCAAACTCAATAATGCACGAAATAATTGCAGATTAACTCAGGAACAAGCGGCCGAAGTTCTTGGTGTCAGCAGGCAGACAATTTCGAACTGGGAGAATAATAAAACATATTATGAATCAAACTTATCAGGAATTTTTGGAGGAGAGTACAAACACAGTTAAAGCCAAACGAAGATTAGAGAAAATAATACTGTTTTCAACATATTTTCTTGTTTGGACCATTGCTATGGTGATTTTTTGGCAGGCAAAGGGATCTATGACTTTCGAATGTGATGCTGTTTTCAGGTGGATAGTGCTGCCATTAGTATTATTGGTTACTACAATATTTATCGCCAAAAATAATTACTGGGGAAAAGGAAACTGGCTTAGTGTTCCGGTCGCAGCATTAACTTATCTTACAGTTCCGTATATAAGATCTATTGAAGAGTCAGGGTATGCAACGTACACATTTCGTTTTCCGAATTTCGGATATATGCTAATCGGTATCATTGTTGCAGCATGTGGTATTTGTGTCGGTTCTTTTTGGAACAAAAATAAAAGAAACCCACAACTTTAAATTTGGCGGGAACACTACGGTTCCTGTCCGGCAGGCGGCACAATTCGCATCTGCCTTTGCAGTCTCGCTTTCAGAAGGTTCAGGAATCTTTCATTTTCGAGCACGGTAAGCATGGGACCAAAGGACATGACTTCTATCAGTAGTTCGGTCTCCATATTCTGGTTATAATAGATGAGGCATTCGTAAGTGTCCTCATCTATTTTCGTGGTATTCTTTTCGTAGTTTGCAAAGTGCAGCATTGCGCGCTCAAGGGCATTGCGCTTGTTGACAATGCGCAGCTTTAAGGGCTCTTTATAGTAAGAACGCCTAAATATAGCGTCTAAGTCCACAGGAGAGGACAGAGTTTTCTGCATCAGTTTGACGCTCCGGATACGAGAAACATTCAGAATTTCCAGCTTCATATGACGGGAACCCGAATCAGCGGTTGAACCGGTATCTTTATCTGACATTGTATCCGGCTGTCCTTGAAGGCATCCATGCAGATTTCTGGCCGGAGGAGCAGGCTTCAGGGCGAGGATCCGGAATTTGTCATTTTTGACCGAGTATTCCAGGCGGGCGGGGATATAGTGGTGATGTACGCGGCTCCCGTTCGGGGAGGTAT
>JAIDME010000050.1 GCA_029050705.1 Acetatifactor sp. | reverse complement strand
ATTTGAAATATTATAAGCCTGAGGCCCTTGTCTATTGCCTTATGGAGGACAGCTATGAGGATATGCAGCAGATACTCTCGGTGAAGAGCAAGATGGAGGAGGATGATATCCCGCTGGTGATCATCGGACAGAGCGAGGACTGTGATGAATTCTGCCGTTATTCCGCCAATTCGGCACAGCTGGTAATTGAAAAATCCATGCTGTCGATCACACAGATTCTGACACGCCTGAAAAAGTTTCTGGACAACAGGCAGGCGAGAGTCAACAGAAACCGATTGGCGGAACAGAATCAGCCGGGGGATAAGAATCAGCCGATGAGGCAGAATCAATCGGAGGAGGAGATGCTGCTGGAGGCAGCGCGGATGCTGAATCTGGAGATGCCGCCTGAGGTGGCGGCTGAGATAGCACGACCGATAAAAAAACATATCCTGGTGGTGGACGACAATCCCATGATGCTGAAGGTGATCAAGGAGAGTCTCCGGGACAGGTACGAGGTGGCAACGGCCATCAACGGGAAAATTGCCAGGAAGTATCTGGCAAATAAATCGGTGGACCTGATTCTTCTGGATTACGAGATGCCGGGGGAAAACGGGTCGGAGGTATTGGAAAAGCTGCGGCAGGATGAGGCGACAAAGGATATTCCGGTCATCTTCCTGACGGGGGTGAAGGATAAATCAAAGATTCAAAAGGTACTGCAGCTGAGACCCCAGGGCTATCTTTTGAAGCCAATTGAGCATGACAAGCTGATAGAGATTATCAAAAATCAATTTGGGGAAATGTGAAGTACTGCTTTTATAATTAAGGTGCAGGGGTAACAGGGGATGGAGGAAATATTAAATCTAACGGACTTAATCAGTGTCGACACATTGCAGCGCGTTCAGGATGCTTTTTCCGCCATGACGGGTATGGCGGCGCTGACCACGGACGCAGACGGTATCCCGGTGACCAGGGGATCGAATTTTACGGATTTTTGTATGAAATATGCGCGGGAGTCAAAGGATGGGCATATACGCTGTGAACAGTGCGATAAATTCGGCGCGGAGGATTCCTGGAAGAAAGGGGGTCCCACTACATATTTCTGTCATGCGGGACTGATCGATTATGCGGCGCCTATTCTTGCAAACGGACAGATGGTCGGCAGTTTTATCGGCGGGCAGGTTTTGACGGAGCCTCCTAAGAGAGAACAGATATTTCAGATTGCCTGGGATCTGGGCGTGAGACCCCAGGATCTCTGGGCGGCAGCGCAGAAGGTCAGGGTTCTGGAGAAGAAAGAGATTGAGAAGGCTGCGGAATTTCTGTTTATTGTGGCAAATGTGCTGTCGGATATGGCATACGGACAGTACAGAAGCATACAGGGTACACGTGAGATTGAGCGGGCAAACAATATGAAATCCGACTTTCTGGCTAATATGAGCCATGAGATTCGGACGCCTATGAACGCGGTAATCGGTATGGCGGAGATGGCGCTGCGGGAGAAGCTTCCTCCGGCCGCAAGAGATTACATCCGTCAGATAAAGACTTCCAGTAAGGCGCTGCTGACAATTATCAACGATATTTTGGATTTCTCCAAGATTGAAGCGGGAAAAATGGATATTGTGCCGGTGGAATATGAGCCAATGTCCATTGTCAATGATATTGCCAATATTGCGGAGGAGAGGCTGAAGGAAAAGGAAGTAGAGCTGATTCTGGATATTTCTCCGGATGTTCCCAGCAGGCTTTATGGGGATAACATCCGTATCAAGCAGATTCTGCTGAATATTGTCAACAATGCCGCAAAGTTTACCACCACGGGTCAGGTGGTGGTGAGGATGTTTCATGAACAGCGAACTGAAGGGAAGGTTCTCCTTTGCTTTTCCGTGGAGGACACCGGAATCGGCATCAAGGAGGAGGATCTGAGAAAGCTCTTCAGCTCCTTTCAGCAGCTGGACAGCAAGCGGAACCGCAACATTGAGGGAACCGGCCTGGGGTTGGCCATTTCCCGTCAGCTGACCCATTTGATGGAGGGAGAGATTCATGTCAGAAGTCAGTACGGGAGAGGATCTATATTCTCCTTTGAGCTTCCGCAGGTACTGATCAATAAAGAGCCCAGTATTTCCGTTAGGAATCCCGAGAGGATTCTGGCATTCGGAATGATAAAGAACGAGTATCTGAAGCAGAACCTTGCGGCGGACTGTGAGCGTTTTGGCGTAGATTACCGCGAGATTGCCTCCATAGAGGAAATTGAAATGCCGGAGGATAAGGAATGTTTTCTGTTTGCGGAAAGAGAACTGCTTACTCCTTTGATAGAAGAATTTGTACAGAACACCCCGGAGCTTACCGCGGCATTTGTGTTTCCGTTCCAGTCTCTGGAGGGCAATTTTAACGCTCCTAATGTGCATATGGTCAGAAAGCCTTTGTATTCCATGAATGTGGCCCTGATCTTCAATCATGAAGGCCTGCATTTTGCGGATGATGATGCGGATGTGATAGAGTTTAATTTCATAGCGCCGGATGCGGAGGTGCTGATCGTAGATGATAACGCCATAAACCTCACGGTGGCAGAGGGCCTGCTGGAGCCGCTGCAGATGAAGGTGGATCTGGCGCTCAGCGGCAAGGAAGCCATCACAAAGATTTCGGAACACAGGTACGATATTATTTTTATGGATCATATGATGCCTGAACTTGACGGTGTGGAGACTACTCATATTATACGGCGTTTCCATCCGGAGTACAATGATGTACCGATCATCGCGCTGACCGCCAATGCCATGAATGGCACCAGAGAAGTGTTTCTGGAGGAGGGCATGAATGAGTGTATTGCGATGCCAGTGGTTTTGAAGGTGTTGATTTAGAAGTTTGCCCAATGGATTACAGCGGAAAAT